>NZ_KN390012.1:0-2063 GCF_000213295.2 Capnocytophaga sp. oral taxon 329 str. F0087 | reverse complement strand
TTATACTCATCTTATACTCATCTTATACTCATCTTATACTCATCTTATACTCATCTTATACTCATCTTATACTCATCTTACACAGTTTCACATCCTAAAATAGATCTATACTAAAAACAGAAAAAAAATATGACAAAAAGGCGGACAGTGATAGTTCGGTACAGTGATTGCTGTAAGAAAACTATTATAGAAGAAATAGAGAAAAAAGGCTTAAAAAAGAAATTTTACTTTGGAGATATGGATATTTGCAAAAACAGATAATATTAGAACCCTTGATGCCCTAAAATAAAAAGTGTTACAAGCTCTTAAAACAGCTGAGGAAAAAACCTATTAAGGAGTTAGAAAAACTATTTGGACCTAATAGTGTTTTTGCAAAAAAATTCTTTGAAATAGTGAATTAGTTATGTATAGACAAGTAAAAAAAATCAATGATATAGGCAGATATATCTATATAGATGGGCTTATTTATGGTATAAAAGAAGAAGAGGAAAAGAGATACTTCCAAGAGTTATCTTTAGGAGGAAAAGTCCTTTGGCAATCAAAAGAAAATAATGTATATGACTATTATGTAAATGAGGAGGTTATTATCTTTAACCTAAAGAATACTGAAGGAACTTCTAAGGATCTTTTGATATATGATAGAAAAACAAAAAAAATAATATTTAAGGGAGAAATAGAACTATATTTATTCTCATCCAGATTCTATGATAAAAATATTTTATATAATATTAATAAGAATAGAGTTTTAACATTTGATATACTGAAAGGTGGTATATTACAAGAAAAAGAAATGCCTCTCAAAGGAATAACAGCGTTTTTCACATATGATTACATTGTAAGATATGATGATATATATATTTATATATATGTAAAAAATGACTATTCTTTACTATGGCAACAAAATATCCAAGACTTTTTTCCTGGGGAAGAAATAGAGATATATTCTGTACATCCTTATAAAAATACTTTTATAGTAATTGCTAAAATGGGCATTGTTTGTCTTTCTCAAAAGGATGGTTCTCTTATTTGGAAGTGTGATCATTATGCACGGACTATGGAAATCGTAGGACATTATGGTTATGTGTGTACCAGCTTGTCTTTTTATCGTGTTGATTTAGATACGGGAGAGTTCTATAATTATAATAGAAAATATTCTCGTTTGCCTGATTTTGAATATAATGGAGAAACATACTGGCCAGCTGGTTATAGGGTAGTATATCATAAAGGGTTATTATGGTATGAAGTCTTTATATCTGGATACGCTTTTATCCTTGCCATTGACCCCGAAACAGGCAAATATAAGTGGATTCATAAAGTAGAAACCTATGAAAGAGTTATGGATATAAAGTTCTATGATGATAAAATGTTTCTTCTGGACTCCGGAAATACGTTATTTATCTATGAGGAAGAGAATTAGCTCTAAACACCTCTGCCATTGAAGTACATCAGATAATACCTTGTGAGACAGGAGAACAACATATCAGGGAAAATGAAGGAAATTTCTATATTTTTAGAGATTCCTATAAATAGTTAAATTTTAAAATGTTACCTCACAATTCACATATCGTACAAAAAAGCGTATCGCCACCACTAAAGAGATAGAAAGGATGAAATACCAAATAAAATTAAGCATTTTTATTAGTTTTCTACTTATAAATTGTAGTGTTAAAGAAACTGAGTTTGAAATTATCTGTACAAAAAAAGTAAGTAAAAAGTATTCTTATAATCCTATAGGTTTTATAGAAAATAGCTACGGAAAGTTAAACATAAAAACCATTTCTCACTACGATAAGGAAGGAAAGTTAAAAGAAGTTTTTTGGAATAGATCTAATGGTTTTTTGAAATATACATTGTCAGAACTAAAAAATGATGTAGCCTTATTAAATAGCTTTGATATTGATACTATATATTCCGACAAAAAATATATCAGTTATATAAAAGAGAAAAAGAATGATACTATATTTTATTTATCTAATGATGAAGTAATTATAGAGATAAAGAAGAAAGGATTGGATTAGTAAACTGTTAAATAACAATGTCTATTTTAGTTTTAATAGATAGGC
>NZ_KN390011.1:17244-32136 GCF_000213295.2 Capnocytophaga sp. oral taxon 329 str. F0087 | reverse complement strand
GGTTTCCCAAAACTCTTTGTTATAAGGTATCTCTAATTTAAACAATTCTTTTTTACCATTTACATTGGGTTTAAAAGTGTTGATATCAGAGAAAGGATGGGTAACAATAAGCTCGAAACTTACCTCATATACTATTCGTTCTTCTCCTGCATATACTTCTACTTTTTCAGTATATATAGCAGTAGCTATAAAGTATTTGCCTTTTTCAACATCTTTTTCACATTTATCTTTATAAAAATAGTCAGAAGTTCTGTACTTAGTAAATAGTTTTTTAGTGTAGGGTATTTTGCTAACTATTTTAGGATTAATTTTATGAATTCGTTCTTTAATAGCGTAATCATCGGTATTGACAAGGAAATGACCTATTCCTTTTCTATAATTTTCTTCATTTTCAGGAGTGTAATTTACCTGCTGATGGTCTTCATCTATTATTTTGGAGTGTGAAAAGCGGTATTCGTTTGGGTTTAGAAACAAAATATTACTCCACCATTGAAATACGTCATCTAAAGAAGGCAAATCAAAATCATCTGCTCGCATTCCTTTCTTTTCTATACCGAACTTACGCATATTAAGCAACTGAAAGGTAAAATCCTTCTTAATACCCAATAATTTATCGCGTTTGATACGCCCACTAAAATCTTCTATTTTTACGAGTTCGCCATTGCGCTTAAGTACACAACGCAAAAAGAAATCTTCTGCAAAAGGCTCCATAGGATAATTGGTGGAGGCACGATTATAGGCTTCTTGAAGAATATTTTTGTTAGAAAGAGTTACCTCATCTAACTGAAAGGGTTTAGGGGTAAAATACAAGGTGTCTTTAGTGTGGCTAAGGGCTTTAAAAGTAGTTTTGAGTGTTTCATAGCCTAACATTTTTATAGTAATGCTGTCATTAGTAGAATAGAACACAAAGTACCCATCAGCATTAGTAATGGTGTAATCATTAACATTATGGATAGTAGCAGACTGTAGAGGTGCCTTAGTATCTTTATCTACAAGGTATTTAGAGATAGTATTTTGAGAGAAAGATAATGGTATTAGGGCTATATAGATAATGACTGCGATTATATTTCTTTCCATAGCTATATTTTCAATTTAAATTGTCTAATGCATTCAACTAACCCCTAACGGCATAGACAGCGTAATAGCGAGGGGTAAATAGGCGCAATAATGGGCGTATACCCCATTTGCTGACAGGATGCGTCCATTTTTCGCGATATACGATGTGCCAACCAGCCTTTTCTAACAACATATCTAACTGCCAGTCCTCAAACTCGTGGTAATGGCAGTCGCGAGGGTCGTTAGTATTGCGGTAAGCACGGGCAAACCACAAGCGCAAAGGCACGGTAACTAATAGCTTATCGGTAGGCAATTGCTGTAGTACCGCTAACGGATTGACTAAATGCTCGAGAATTTCGAGTGCCGTAGCAAAATCGGCAGGGAGCGACTGCAGGCACTCGGCTTGAAAGTCCAAGTCCTCGCCCTGAGTGTTGCGCACCGTGTAGCCCTCAGCTTGCATCAGTTCGCTAAAAGGGTTTACCACTCCTACATCTAAGATAGTAGCCCCCTGTGGAGCGTACTTTTTGAGTATGGCAAGGGTACGCTCGTAACGCTTTTTAGGAAGTTTTTTGTACATTCTTAACCTTGATTAATAGAGGCAAAAAGCTAAACATAATTAGAATAAAGGTCTCTGTTTATTGCTTCTGAAGTCTATTATCCAAATAATTTCTTCAGCTTCATCTATTTTGTAATAAATAGAGAATTTACCTTTGAAAAAGATTTTTCTATACAAATCTAATATATCACTATACTGCTTGCTGTAAGGATTGCTAAGTATCTCTTTTTCTACTTTTTCAGTTTCATTGAGAATTTTTTCTGAATAAGTGAAAGTTCCATTATTTCTATACCAATAATCGAGGGTCTGCTCTATGCTATCAGACGCCTCTTCTGTCCATCTAATTTGCATATTTAGCTCTTAATCTCTTAAACAGTTGGTCACTGCTTATAGTTTTCCCCTCTTTTATTTGTTGTTCAGATTTTCTCAATCTCTCTACCTCTTCAGATGATAGTTCATAATAAAAATCATCTTCTTCTGGCTCTGCTATCTGTATACCTATATTCAACAGAGCTTTTACAGCCTTTTGGTATTGCTGAAAATCTAACTTTTCTCTTAAAGGAATGGCATTTGCATACATAATTCTTATTATTTTTACGGCAAAGATACAAACTTATTTGTTAATTCACCAATTTGCTAATAAAAAACACCTATTTGTTATTAGCTTTTAGAAAAAATTTGCTCTAATATCTTAAGGGTTATAAGGTAGGTGGGTTTTACTCCGATGGTGCCCAAACCGCCTGAGGCAAGGGTGCTACCAGTTTCGAGGGGGTTATCAGAGGCATAGTACGCATAACGCACTTTTACGTCTTCGCGTATGCTCTTGCGTATCTTTGAGGCCGACTGTATCGCTTTCTGGTAATGCACGCCCTCCATCTCTAATCCTACAGCTTTCCACGTAGAATGTAAGAAAAACTTCAGTATATCTTTGTTCTGCAACGAGGTACCTAATACAGTAATCATAGAGCCCTCGAATACTTTTAGTCCGTGTCCTTCAAAATCGGCTTTAGAAAACTCATTGTTGAAAGGATAATTGTCGGCTGTACCCTCGAAAATATGCGATGTAGGTATCATTATATCGCCTTTGTCGCCCTCTAAAATACCTGCTTTGCCCATAATCGATACGGATACTACATCTAAAAAGTGAGTGTCCCCGCCCTTGTGGTAAGGCTTCAAAAGTTCGTCTATCGTTTCGTAGGCTTGTTCGCCAAAAGCATAGTCCATTACTAAGAGCACTGGTTTTTCTTCTTCCTTTAGGTGACTTAAATCATAAGGAGTACCTGTAAAGTCTATCTTGGCAGTATCGAACAGCTGCACATCGATATTCGTGCCTGAAGCATCGTCTACCGAAATCATACCGTGCGAGTGGGCATAGTTTTTCACTTTCTGTCTAAGCTCTTCGTTCTCGTGCTTGCTGAGCGACTCGAATAGCGCCATTTGGCTGTCTGCCTGTGTCTCTGTCCCTATCGCTTTTTGGGCAAATAGACTGTTCATCACGCTGTGCATATTGGCACTTATAATATGTATAGGTCGGTGCAGCAATCCGCGTTTGAGAAGAAGGTGTTTGAGGTGTTCTGCCCAAATCTCGCCGTGGAGGTGGTGACCAATGCGCTCGCGCAAAACGGTACTAAAGGTGATGGTGCGACGCTCGTCGTTAAGGCGTTCATTGACCGCTATTTTGCCCAACCAATAGATAATATGTATAAACCGATTGGGTTGTGCTACTGTAGAAAGGGCATTGTGTGCCTCGAGTACCTCTTCAAAAGTACGCCCCAACAGATTGCCTATGTGTATAAAGCAGGCTTCGCGCTCGGCAAGCGTCAGTTTGGGTTTATTAACCGCCGCGGTTACTTTTTCCCAATCGTGAGAAATCTTATTATCGTCTAACAAAATACGGTCGGCTATTTTATGCGACTCTATAAACAGAAACGTTAGGTGTGTAAGCACATCATAAATATCAGAACGCCCGCGGGTGATTTCGATATTCATCTGCTGGTCGTCTATACGATAGCAGTTGCGGCGGCGCTTGGGCGGAATGATAGGTTTGAAGTGCGATTTGCGATAACCCTCATCGGCTATAAGGTTGATATACAAACACTGCTCGATGCCCTCGGGCAGGCGGTCGAGTACGTAAATAAGTCCGTTGAGTTCGGTTTTGCTTTCGGCTATAGAGCCGTATATTTCGGGGCGCAATACCAATAATGATTCGCGCAATGCCTCGCCCGATACGCCCATAGGTTTGTAGAAACCTCGGGTGAATAGGTGACGCATAGTAACGTACATACGCTCAATAGCGTTAGTTGATTCTTGTGCTCTACTCTTCATATAATTCGTCTATTTTGCTGTATACTAAGTCGGGTTCGAAACCGCGATACAGCAGATAATTAGCTAATTTTGCTTTTGCTTTATAAGGGTTTGTGTCTTTTATCGAGGCAAATTTCTTTTCGGCTACAGTATCGAATACTTCTTGGTATTCATCTTCATCAATTTCTTCTAAGCCAGCTTCTATAAGGTAGTCGGTAAGCCCCATAGCGTAAAGCGAGCGAGTGATGCGGTCGCGCCCCCATTTTTTAAGGCGGAACTTACCGCGAGCATAGCTGCGAGCAAACCGCTCTTCGTTAAGGAAATCGTGTTTAATAAGATGCACGATAACCTCGTCAATAGCCAGCGGAATCATACGCATCTCGCGGAGCTTCTCGCGCACTTGCCTATGCGAGCGCTCTTGGTATGCGCAGTAGCGCTCTAAACGCCGCTTTGCCTCTTCTACGGTATATGTTTTTACTGAATCGTTCATAATAGCGCACAAAGGTAGTAAATAATTTGGCGATGCGCAAATTTGGTGGTTTGCCTATTAAAAAAAGGTTGCTCGCGTTTGCAAACAACCTTAATTTTATTGTTATTTTTTGCCAAATCCTTAGCATATTCTACTTTTGCCCCCTTTGAAAGTCAAAAGGAATAATGTTTATAATTTCTAAAACCTAATAGAAAAACCTAATCCTACACTTCGGTACTCTACTATATCAGGAATTTCATCGCCTAAAATAGGCACTGCTACATCATAGGTTACATAAGCAATATGAAGAAGCACTGCCACAGCAAAATTATCTTCTTCAGCGATAGGAATAGAAAGTCCTAATTTAGCTTCACCCAATGAAGCTTTTACCTTTTTACTAAGGGGTATAAAACCAGAAAGTTGTCCAAATATATCAGTATTATAAGAATCTTTATCCATAAAAAGTCTCACAACACCCCCTACTTTAAGAGCTGTAGCTACTGGATTTCTAAAATGATTAATTCCTGTAAGGGCTCCTACTGAAATAGTTTTTGACAAAATATAATTTACTGAAAAATCAGTACTATAAATAGGTTTAGTTTTCAAATTAATATCTTTACCATAGATACCTTTTTGTTTATCTAAATCATTTGTAGCATAAGAATAAATTGATTTTGATTCCGGAGAAATATTCAAACTTATATCAGAATGAAAAAACCACCTTTCATTATAAAAATCTTGTGCTTGTATTCTTTGAAATAGCAAAAATACTACTAACAAAATTATCTTTCTCATTGCTTAACCATTCTAAAACCTTTCCATTCTCCACCTACACGAGCCATGCCATAAAAATCATATTTTATAGCTGAAACCTTTTTCATATCAGGAGCCTGCAAATTATATTTAGCACTTTTCCATTCCGATCCTTTTGCTCCCCCAAAACTCATTCCAAAACTTGCTACAAATCCCCAATCTTTACTTATATAGTGCTTCAAATTGGCATCATTTTCTTCATGATAACGCTCTGAAAAATAAACAGCTTCTATAGTATCCTCAAACCAAGGAATTCTTGTAACTACAAACTCTTTTCCTTTTCTAATTTCTGATCCTAAAATATTTGCTCCCATTTCATATAGTTTAAGAATATTAGATTTTGATAATATATCATCTGTATAAAGTTGATAATCTTGGTTATTTACTAATGGCTTAATAAGAGCTGGAATATGAATATTTAATATTTCTCTATTTTCTATTCTTATAAAAGGGACTGGTATTTCACGTATATCAATATTTGTCTTAACTAAAGGGACTGGTGTATTATAATATCGTATCTGTGCATTATGTACATACATAATATCTTCTGGTCTTCCAGGAGCTTTTAACTCTTTCATTGTAGCCGTAGGCATTACATACTTTACATAAATATAATTCATCCCTAAAGCTATTTCATTAGCTTTTGATGCCCACCATATTCTAAAGCGTCTTGTTTGGTTTCTTACTGAAATTCCTGTAGATTTGTAAAAACCATAATCTTGATTAAAAAATTCAACTTTTACCCGATGTCTCCTATCAAAATAAGCCTCTGCAACGATACTTTGCCCTGTAATTCTATGAAGAAACCAATTTTTATCTCCTTCAGTTTGTGGCAAATTATTGATAATTAATTGCAAATCAGCCTCAGAAGTTCTACTTACAGCTTTCTTCTTTTCTTTTTCTAAATTATTTTTTTCTAATTCTGAAATTGGTGCTATAAAACGATATACCCCTTCTACCATTCTACGTTTCCCAAACTCAGTTTCACGCAAACGCCACACTTCTTCTTCTGAAATTTTTTCTTGCTCAATACTTTTTAAATAGGAAACTAATTTTAAAGTATCTTTTAAATGAGAAGAAAACACTCCTTTTTTAGTAAATTTATATAAAGTATCTCTTACTACAAGTTCGTTGTTCTCATTAAGAAATGTAGATAGAATAGGATCGCTTACCAAATCATTTTCTGCCTCAGCCTCTTCTGCTACTCCATCATCTAAATCATCTCCTAAGGGCATCCTGCTTGCATAAAAAGAAGTAAGCTTAGGGTCATTATCAATATCTCCAACAGGGTATTTAGGACGAAATCCCTCCTGATAAAGTTCTTCTATTTTCCTATCTAAAAGATGACTATTTTTACCTAATGTAGTCATCATTTTGGTTAAGCTTTCTATAGAAGAAAAATGATAACGTCCCGCGACCACACCATCTGTTACTATAGGTTGTGACTCTTTCTGTGTGTTAATAATAGAGTTTTCTTCTTTGTTACAACTTACAAAGAAAGAGGGAACTGTTAACAGCCCAATTAAAAATCTTTTTTTCATTAAACTAGTATTTATAAATTAGGGGGCAAAGATAATAAGTAATTTGGAAATACACAAATTTGGTAGCAAGCTGCTGGATTAGTGGGACGGGTGGGACAGGTGGGACAGGTGGGACAGGTGGGACAGGTGGGACAGGTGGGACAGGTGGGACGGATGGAGGTAGAGAGTAAAATAGTATATTTTTCTGAAATTGGGAGGTACAGTAGATATTTAATCTTTAGCAATATTTCGACCTTCCTATATCGTTCCTATATCATTCCTATATTGTTTGTATAGGGTAAGTAAGGACAGAAAAATTTTCTGTTTCTAAACATAGATAATAAAAATAAAGCACTCCTTTATGGCACGATTTTTGTTTTTTTAAGAGTAATAATGAAAAAAGAAGCTTAATATATTGTTATAATTGAAAAATTTATAAAAATATATTATATGAAATTACAAAATTTTACTTTCTTAAAAAGCTCTTTATTGCTTTTTGCAGCAATTACTCTTGTCGCTTGTAAAAAAGACGACTCCGACCCACAACGTAGCCCTTTAAACGCTACCCAACTTAACAACTACGTAGCACAGCTGCCTTCAGTTAAACAGATGTCCCCTTTTGCTGAAAGACCCGCTAAAAATGCTACCAGTCGTGCAGCTTCTTTCTTAGACGGTGCTCAATTCACCTCTGCTTATAACTATTACGAGCAAGCCAAAGAGTACGACAACCAGTTGCTTTACACTGAAAATGACGAGGTGTTTTACCCTGGTGCCTTAGTGAAAGCCCAAAGTGCTGTAGATGGTTCTTACAAACCTATTGCTGCCCCTCGCAAACCTATTACCATTTCGGTTTCGCTTACGGGTAGCAAACCTAGCATCACGATTGAAAAGCCTTCACTTTCTACTGTCCGTACGGGTATTAGCGAGTTGCTGAATCGCTCTTTTAACCCTCCGCCGGCTAATATTACCTATAGTAGCTACGAGGTGCACGATGAACAACACCTTAAACTCGCTTTAGGAGCAAGCTACAATGGGGCTATTAATACTGTAAAAGGCAGTGTGAACTTCAGCTACGAAAAGCAAAAAACGAGATATATCGTAAAAATAGAACAAGAGTTCTATACGGTAGACCTTGATATCCCTCAGAAAGCATCGGATTTCTTTAGCGATGATTTCGACTATAAAACGCAATTTGGCGCTGAAAAGCCTGTTTATGTATCGTCTATAAAATACGGGCGCGTTTACCTATTAGGTATAGAGTCTGACCTTAGCAAAGCAGATTTTGAAGCTAAGCTAAACGCCTCTATCCTCAGTGGTAAAGTGGGTGCTGAAGCAGAAACAGCTTATAAACAACTGAGCAAGAGTTCTAAAATTTCAGGACGTGTATTAGGAGGTAATGCCAAACTTGCGGGCAAGACGATAGGCGATATTGCATCGGTACGTGCTTTCATAGAAGACGGTGCTACCTTTAACAAAGACAATCTCGGGGTACCACTTTCGTACCGCCTAAGAGAATTGGGCAGCAACGAAACTTTTAAGACCGTTATCTATTCTAAATACCTCAAAAACGACAGTGGCAATATAGACCACAAAAAGTTAGATTTCAAACTGGTGATAAGAGAGGATAAACTAAAGAATGGTACTGGTGATAAAATTGAAGCTGACTATCTTCTCATTGAGAGAATCAACCCTAAAAGCAGTTCGCAAGGCAGTTCAAATAAAGAATATTTCAACAGAGGCGAACTTTCTAAAGATTTTTCAGCTTTTGAAAAAGGTGAAAAGATTCATATCAACATAAAAACCAAAAAAGGGAAATTCCTTCTGTTCAAAATAGATAATTTTGCTGAGTTAGTACAGCGCGCCCAAAGTACCCCCGCCAATGCGAATATGTACGACTTAGATAAAAATGAGGGGTTACAACTAAAAGACGAAAATAATAACATACTTACTATTGGTATTCACAACCAGAAACTAAGAGAATAGTGCATTCTTTTTTTGTTTTCTTCATCGATTTTTGAAAACGGGGCTTACTCGAAAAAAAGAGTAAGCTCCGTTTGGTGCATTTTTTTTAAAATTAAATTTTGCTTTTTCAAAAAAAGTCCCTACATTTGCGCGGTAATTAGGTTTGGGTTTTAACATAGCAAACCTAACAACTAACACCTAAACACTAAAATATGTTACAAAAAGGTAAAGTATCCCAAGTAATTGGGCCGGTAGTAGATGTGCAATTTGCCTCTGATAAAGAGTTGCCTCGCATCTATGACTCATTGGAAATTGTAAGGCCTGACGGCACTAAACTTATCTTAGAAGTGCAATCGCACATAGGCGAAGACGTGGTAAGAGCTATCTCGATGGACTCTACCGAAGGGCTTAGTCGCGATACTGAAGTAATCGCTACGGGTAGCCCTATAAAAATGCCGGTAGGGCACGATATATACGGTAGGCTCTTCAACGTAATCGGCGATGGGGTTGACGGACTTGGCAACCTGCCTAAAGAAGGCGATAACGGTCTGCCTATTCACCGTCCGGCTCCTAAATTTGAAGATTTATCGACTACTACCGAAGTGCTCTTCACCGGTATTAAAGTAATCGACCTTATCGAACCTTACGCCAAAGGGGGTAAAATCGGTTTGTTCGGTGGTGCCGGTGTGGGCAAAACGGTTCTTATACAAGAGCTTATCAACAACATCGCTAAAGGACACGGTGGTCTTTCGGTATTCGCTGGGGTAGGCGAACGCACCCGCGAAGGGAATGACCTACTGCGCGAGATGCTTGAATCGGGCATTATCAAATACGGCGATGCCTTTATGGAATCAATGGAAAAAGGCGGTTGGGACTTGAGCAAAGTAGACAAAAATGCGCTGAAAGAATCGAAAGCTACCTTTGTGTTCGGACAGATGAACGAGCCACCAGGGGCGCGTGCGCGTGTGGCACTTTCGGGTCTTACTGTAGCTGAGTACTTCCGCGATGGGGCTGGCGAAGGACAAGGAAAAGACGTTCTTTTCTTCGTTGATAACATTTTCCGTTTCACCCAAGCGGGTTCGGAGGTATCTGCGCTATTAGGGCGTATGCCTTCGGCAGTGGGTTACCAACCTACGCTGGCTACCGAGATGGGGGCTATGCAAGAGCGTATTACCTCTACTAAACACGGTTCTATCACCTCAGTACAAGCGGTATACGTGCCTGCGGACGACCTTACCGACCCTGCGCCTGCTACTACCTTTGCGCACCTCGATGCTACAACGGTATTGTCACGTAAAATTGCAGAGCTGGGTATCTATCCTGCGGTAGACCCTCTTGACTCAACTTCGCGCATCCTTACCCCTGAGATTTTGGGTAAAGAGCACTACGAGTGCGCACAACGCGTAAAACAGTTATTGCAACGCTACAAAGAACTGCAAGATATTATCGCTATCCTCGGTATGGAAGAGTTATCGGAAGACGACAAAGTAGCGGTGGCTCGTGCGCGCCGTGTACAGCGTTTCTTATCGCAACCTTTCCACGTAGCAGAACAATTTACCGGATTGCCAGGGGCTTATGTAGATATCAAAGATACTATCAGAGGCTTTAATATGATATTAGACGGCGAATTAGACCATCTGCCAGAAGCGGCTTTCAACCTTAAAGGTACTATCGAAGAGGTTATTGAAGCTGGTGAAAAGATGTTGGCAGAAGCGAGTTAATTAGTCGATTTGCCGATTTGTCGATTTGTCGATTTGCCGATTATTAACATCCCCCCTGCCCCCTTCGAAGGGGGAGATGGGACGGTCAATATACACGAAAAACTTTTTCGACAGACTCTTATAATAACAATAATAATGGAAGTGTTGGAAGAAGTACAGGTAGGCTTAGAAGAGGCTTTGTTATACTCTGATGAGTATGCCGATGAGATAAATAGAAGAATAGCTGAAATAAAGGTAGCTCCTGAAATAGGAATACCTTTTGAGGAAGTTTGTGCTGAAATAAGACAGACTTATGGCTTTTAGTTATAATACTCAAATGCTATTAAGCCGAATATCAGATATAAGAAATAATTAACAAATTGGCAAAATCAACCTATTAAAAAAAAGATTTTATGACAGTAGAAATTTTAACGCCAGAAGCATTGCTTTTTAAAGGAGAGGTAACAGGGGTGACAGTGCCAGGGGCAAAAGCGCCTTTTCAGCTGTTAGACCACCACGCCGCTATTATCTCTATACTTACTTCGGGCGAAATAAAACTATACGAAGGTAAAAAAGAACTGAAGTCTATCGCTATTACTGGCGGTACTATAGAGTTTAATAACAACAAGGCCGTAATACTTGTGGAGTAAGGCTTTGTGGTTAGTACCTAAAAACATTAGTCGTCAGAGGACAGCTGAAGCTGATACCTCTGGCGACTAATGTTTTTTTAAGGAATGATATTTGCTAATTTGCTAATAATTCTTACCTTTGCGAGAAAATTGAAGAGGCAAATTGCCCTATGACCTGACACCTAAGATAAATTACATAAATAGAATGAAAAATTATTTGAAAATGAGTAGTGCCTGCTTGATGATGGCACTCTGGCCGTGTGCGTGGGCTCAGCATAATCCGTTAGGAGGATTTGCTTACGGAGACAAAGATGCCCCTACTGGTAAAGAATGGGAATCAGTAGAGGAACTCGCTCTAAACAAGGAGTATCCACGCGCTTATTTCTTCTCGTTCGACAATGAAGCGCAGGCTGCCCAAGTACGCCCCGAAAAATCGCCTTATTGGCTGTCGCTTAACGGTCAATGGCGTTTCCACTGGTGCAAGACTCCTGATGAGCGCCCCAAAGACTTCTACAAAACCAACTACGACGCCTCTGGCTGGGATATGACGCCCGTACCCTCGAACTGGAACGTACAAGGGATACAAAAAGACGGTAAACTGAAATATGGTTTGCCTATCTACGTAAACCAACCTGTGATTTTCTATCACGAGCGCAAAGTAGACGACTGGCGACAAGGAGTAATGCGTACCCCTCCGCAAACGTGGACTACCTATGAATACCGCAATGAGGTGGGCTCGTATATCCGCTACTTCGAAGTGCCTCGCGAATGGAAAGGTAGAGAGGTGTATATCGATTTTGACGGAGTAGATTCTTTCTTCTACCTCTGGATAAATGGTAAATACGTAGGCTTCTCTAAAAACTCGCGCAACGCAGCTTCTTTCAACATAAGCAAATACCTAAAAAAAGGTCAGAATAAATTGGCGGTAGAGGTATATCGCAACTCTGACGGTTCTTTCTTAGAGTCGCAAGATATGTTCCGCCTGCCTGGTATCTTCAGAACGGTAGCACTGCGCTCTACCCCAAAAGTGCAAATACGCAACCTAAATGTACTGACCGACACTGACAACCTAAGCGATTGGCAGCTAAAAGTAACTGCCGAAGTGCGCAACCTCGGCAAAAAAGAGGCTAAGGACTATCGCCTACAGTATGCCGTGTACAAAAATATACTTTACAAAGACGATGCTCAGAAAGTAGATGCCCTACAAGCCACTACTGAAGTGCAGGCGGTTGCTCCTAACGCTATAGAAAAAGTAAGTGCGGCTATTGATGTGAAGCAGCCCGATATGTGGTCGGCTGAAGCTCCTAACCGCTATGTGCTTGTTGCCCAATTGGTAGATAAAAAAGGCAAAGTGATAGAAGCTGCCTCTACCTATTTCGGTTTTAGAAAAGTAGAGATAAAAGAAACTAAAGCCGAAGACGACAGTTTTGGCAATGCCGGCAGATATTTCTATGTGAATGGCAAACCTATCAAACTAAAAGGGGTAAACCGCCACGAAACACACCCTGAACAAGGACACGTAGTAACCCACGCACAAATGGAAGAGGAAGTAATGCTAATGAAACGCGCTAACATCAACCATGTGCGTTGCTCTCACTATCCTCCTGACCCTTACTGGTTTTACCTTAGCGACAAATACGGCATCTATTTAGAAGATGAAGCTAATATAGAATCGCACGAATATTACTACGGCAAAGAATCGCTTTCGCACCCTAAAGAATGGGAAAAAGCCCATACCGCACGAGTGGTAGAGATGGTAGAAGCCGCTTATAACTCGCCTTCTATCGTAATATGGTCGTTAGGAAACGAGGCAGGACCAGGACAGAACTTCGTAACTGCTTACAATCACCTAAAAACCTTAGACACCAGTCGCCCAGTGCAATACGAGCGCAACAACGACATCGTAGATATGGGCTCTAACCAATACCCATCGGTAGCGTGGGTAAAAGGCGCTGCAACAGGTAAATACGATATTAAATATCCGTTCCACATATCAGAATACGCACACTCTATGGGGAATGCTGTGGGTAACCTCGCTGACTACTGGGAGGCAATAGAAAGCAGCAACTACATCTGCGGAGGGGCTATCTGGGACTGGGTAGACCAAGCGCTAACTAACTACACCCCTGACGGCAAGCCTTATGCTGCCTATGGAGGAGATTTTGGGGACTTCCCTAACGATGGACAATTCGTAATGAATGGTATTATCTTTGCCGACCGCACTGTGAAACCTCAGTACTACGAAGTGCAAAAGGTATATCAGAATATAAAAGTGAAGAAACTGTCGTTTGATACTTTCCAAATCACCAATAAGAGTTATTTTGAACCTATGGAAGGCTATGAAGGGGTATGGAAACTCTACCGCAATGGCGAGTTAGTAGAAGAACGCTCTTTTGATGTATCGCCACTAAAACCACAATTAAAAGGCACTATTACCATTGCGCCTAAACGTATGGATAGCAAAAGCGAATACATAGTGGTAATAGAGTTTAGACAAGCTGCTGATAAACCTTGGGCTAAACAAGGTTTTGTGCAAGCACGTGAACAGTTTGTAATACAAGAAGCAGGACAAAAACCAGCTATCGCAACTGTAGCTGAAGGTAATGCATTAGAGTTATCGCCTGACCAAAAAATGATAGTAGGCAAGGACTTCAGCGTGATGTTTGACTTTGACAAAGGTACTATTGAAACCCTCAGATACGGCAATAACACCATCATAGAAAACAGTGGTTTGGCTCTTAACGCTTTCCGTGCCTTTACTAACAATGACCGCTGGGCATACCAACAATGGTTTGCCAAAGGGCTACACAACCTACAGCACAAAGCGTTGGCTAAGAGTGTAAAAGCTAATGCTGATGGCAGCTACAGCTACAGCTTCACGGTACAATCGCAAGCGCCTAATGCAGCGAAAATAGAAGGCGGCACCGCCAGCGGACGCAACAAGATAGTAGAACTTACTGACCGCGCCTTTACCGATGCTGACTTCCGCTTCGTTACTAACCAAGTATTTACTGTATATCCTGACGGGTCTATAGAAGTACAAGCGAGCATCGGCAGCAATGATGATTTTGTAAATCTTCCGCAGTTAGGTTATCTTGTGACAATGCCTAAAACTTACTTCCGTTTTACTTACTACGGCAGAGGCAAACAAGACAACTATCCTGACCGCAAATCAGGTGCCTTTTTGGGTATCTACGAAAGCGATGTACTGAAAGAAGCAGGGAACTTCCCTAAACCGCAAGATGTGGGTCACCACCAAGATAGCCGCTGGGCAGCCCTAACCAATATGCGTGGCGCTGGTGCTATATTCGTAGGCACACAGCCAATGGACGTAGCCGCACTGCCTTACACTGCCCAAGAAATGACCCTCGCGGGGCACCCTTTTGAGTTGCCAAATCCTTCGGCTACCTATCTACAGCTAAATATAGCTACTACAGGAGTAGGCGGTAATAGCTGTGGCCCTACCCCTCTACAAAGAGACCGCGTAATGGCTACTCAACACCGTTTTGGCTTTATCATTCGTCCGGCACAAGAAAAACTAACTCAAGCCGCTAATGTAAGCGCTAGCACTGAAGCTCCTGCGTTTGCCCCAGGGCTTATCAACCGCAGTACTATACCGATGAAAGTTATCTTTGCCAGCAGTGAAGAAGTAGGGGCAGGCAATGCTACTCACTTAGTAGATGGCAACCCTAATACAATATGGCACTCTGCTTACTCGGTAACCGTAGCTAAGCACCCTCACTGGGTAGATTTCGACCTTAGCAAAGAAGTATCTTTCAAAGGTATTAGCTACCTACCTCGCACAGACGAAGCAGGTAATGGTGATGTGAAAGACTTCAGCATATCAGTAAGCGATGACGCTAAAACGTGGAAAGAAGTGCAT
>NZ_KN390011.1:1331-16980 GCF_000213295.2 Capnocytophaga sp. oral taxon 329 str. F0087 | reverse complement strand
GTGCATAAAGGCAGTTTTTCTCAAAACAGAGGCACACCACAGCAAGTACTCTTCAAAAGCCCTGTAAAGGCGCGCTACGTGCGTTTTACCGCCCTAAGCGAGCAGTACGGACAAGACTTTGCCAGTGGTGCTGAGTTTGGATTGATAGCAGAATAGAGATTAGTCGCTAGTAGTTAGTCGTTAGCCGTTAGAAATGAGTCGTTAAGTAAGCGACACCCTTCTAACGGCTAACGACTAATTTTTAGCGACAAACTTGCTAATTTAGCAATTAATTGTTACTTTTGCCTCGAACTTAATAGCTAAAAATAAAAATACAAATGGAAAAAATCTTTAACAGTTTATTATTTAAAGTATTCTGCGGTATCGGATTGGGTATATTATTAGGCAACTATGCGCCTGACTGGCTATATCGCATTCTCATTACTTTTAAATCATTATTTGCAAACTTCCTCAACTTCTCTATTCCGCTGATTATGATAGGGCTTATTATGCCCTCTATTGGCGATTTAGAAAAAAATGCTGGTAAGCTACTCGCCATCACAGTAGTGATTGCCTATGGGTTTACCCTCTTTTCAGGGTTCTCTACTTATTTCATAGGAGATGCTCTCTTCAGTTCTCTATTAGAAAACGAACAAATAGGCACTTTGGAAGACCACAGCCGGTCACTCCCCCCCTATTTTACAATCGATATGCCGCCTATCTTTGATGTAATGACGGCACTCTTACTCTCTTTTATCGTAGGAATTGGACTCTCAGTACGCGAAGCTCCCGTACTTACTAATGTAGTTAAAGAATTTGGCGATATAGTGAAGTGGCTTATTACTAAAGCTATCATACCCGTATTGCCCTACTATATTATGACGATTTTTGCGGAAATAACTTTTAGCGGACAAGTAGCTTCAGTAATGGTAGTGTTCTTTAAACTCATTATTATCCTCTTTATTATGCACATAGTGCTGCTGCTATTGCAATATATTTTCGCAGGGCTTATCTCTGGTAAAAATCCGATTAAATCATTAGGCACTATGCTGCCTGCTTACGCTACGGCATTGGGTACGCAATCGTCGGCAGCTACTATACCAGTAACTTTGCGCCAGTCGCTTAAATTAGGTATTTCGCAACGCATTGCTGGCTTTGTTATTCCGCTCTGCGCTACTATTCACCTATCGGGTAGTACAATGAAGATAACCGCTTGTGCTCTTGCGCTAATGATGCTGCAAGGCACTCCATACGATTTTAGTATGTTTGCAGGCTTTATAATGATGCTGGGTATTATTATGGTAGCGGCACCTGGGGTACCTGGTGGTGCGATTATGGCGGCATTGGGGGTACTACACTCTATGTTAGGCTTCGACGAGAACCAACAGGCGCTAATGGTAGCCCTCTATATAGCTATGGATAGCTTCGGTACTGCTTGCAACGTAACAGGTGACGGGGCTGTAGCTCTGATAGTAGATAAGATAGCTAAAAGACCGCAAACAGCTGACGAAGATTAGCCCTTGCGGCGCAACCGTTTGTTAAAGCGATTGACATTCATTTCTGACGGTATTTCCTCCCCTTCAAATACCGCTTTATATAATACTTGGGCACACAGAGGCGCATTGAGCACGCCGCGTGTGCCCAAGCCATTTAATACCCATAAGTGCGGATAAAGTGGGTGTGCCCCCACCAAAGGACGTCTATCGCCTACAGTAGGGCGTATAGCCGCTTGGTGCGATATGATTTCATAAGGAGAATCCGTCATCTTATGCAGTTTTTCGAGCAGTTCGGCACGTCCTGCCTCGGTAATAGTGTCGGTAAGGTCTTCGGGGTCGTAAGTAGCTCCTACGCGGTAAATATCGGCCCCCATACTGATAATAGAGCCGTCGCTTTTGAAGATAGCTTGTAGCTGTAGGTCGGGAGCTTTGATAGTAAGGCTCTCGCCCTTGCACGGACGCATAGGCAAAGAATTAAAATACGGATTTTTGCTAATACCACAGCCTTCGCAGAAGACAATATGCTGAGCTGTTACCCCCTGATAAGCCACGAAGTCAGGCTGTATATCGAGGGCTGAGTAGTCGAAAGAATGAAAGTGGTATACCCCCGCCTCTTGCCAAGAGCGCAGACTGAGCTGTATATAACGCTCAATATCTAAGCGCCCTGTATGTAGCACCTCGCCTAATAGGTAAGGAGCAGGCAACGCCTCAGAAGGGGTAGTGCGTAAGGTAGTGCTCAGGTAGTGTTGGAGTATGGGCGTATCGGAAGCTGCAAACCAATTGTTTTGCTCTTCTACAGAAGCGAACTTGCGCAGTACCGGCAAACTAATGCGCAAAGGTTGCCCCATTGTAGCCTCTATATTGTCATAAAAACGATTGGCGCACGCCATAATCTCTTCTGCTTTCCAAATAGGGGTAAAACGCTTTAACACTACCGGATTATAGACCCCTCCAGCTATTAAGCTCGCTACCTGAGAGCGGTCGGATAGTAAGCAGAAGCTTTTGCCGTGCTGCTCAAGCAAATGAGCGAAACTAACGCCTGCTAATCCTGCCCCTACAATTATAAAGTCAAACATCTTCTTCTTTCTTTTTGAATGCAAAGGTAATAATTTAATTGTGAATGATTAACTTAACAATAAAAAACTGCCTGAGAGCTAAAACCTCTCAGGCAGTTTTTTTATTAATTGTTTAAGACTATTTGCTTCTAACTTTTTGTTCCCATTTCCAAGCTGAAAGCATCGCATCGTCTAAGGTCGATTTAGCTTCCCAACCCAATACGTGGTTTGCTCTATCAGTATTAGCATAAGCAGCTGTTACGTCACCTGCACGACGAGCTACTATTTGGTAGTTTAGCTTCTTGCCTGATACTCGCTCAAAACTTTGTATTACCTCTAACACGCTGCTGCCTTTGCCTGTACCGATATTAAATACCTCGTAATTCTCAGCATTCTTATCGTTTAAGAGACGTTGTAACGCAATAACGTGTGCTTTTGCCAAATCGACTACGTGTATATAGTCACGAATACAAGTGCCATCAGGAGTTGGATAATCATCACCAAATACCGATAGTTTTTCGCGCAAGCCTATAGCTGTCTGGGTGATATAAGGCACTAAGTTCTGAGGTACGCCCAAAGGCAACTCGCCTATTTCGGCTGAAGGGTGTGCCCCTATAGGGTTGAAATAGCGCAAAGCAATAGCATTTAACTGAGGCGTTACGCGGCAGGTATCGCTAATAATCTCTTCTGAAATCTGCTTAGTATTGCCATAAGGCGACTCTGCTTTTTTCACAGGAGCATCTTCGGTGATAGGTAACTTATCAGCTTGCCCATATACGGTACAAGACGAACTAAAGATAAAGTGCGCCTTTTTCAGCTTGCTGAGTTCTTCTAACAGATAAATAAGGCTGGTGAGGTTGTTGTTGTAATAAAGCAAAGGTTTTTCTACGCTCTCGCCCACAGCTTTAGAGGCAGCAAAGTGTATAAGCCCCTCTACATCAGTATGGCGACGGAAGAAATCTTGTACATCTGCCTTATCTCTAAGGTCAAACTTCTCAAACAGCGGTTTTTTACCTGTTATTTTAGTGATGTGCTCTAATACACTCTCTTGCGCATTAGATAGGTTATCGATGATAACCACCTCAAAACCTGCATTTTGCAATTCTACTACGGTGTGCGAGCCTATAAAGCCCAACCCACCCGTTACTACTATCTTTTTCATTTTTATATGTGTTGGTATTTGTTTGTCGTTAAGTATATGGCTAAAGTCCTTGCTTCATCTTTATAAGATTTTTCTTTATCTCCTCTTTCTGCTCAGCATTGCCATCTTCATCTTGGCTCAACAGACTTACCGCCTTCTCTTCAGTAGCAACAGCCTCTTTCTTATCGCCGTGAGCAAACATCAAGTGAGCAAGCGTATCAAGGTAATAAGGACTCTTAGGCTCTAACTGCACGGCTGCCTTTGCCCATCGATAAGCCTCTGCCATAAGGGCTTTACTATTAGGCTGGTCTTCATATACCTTCCAAGCTATATTATTAGCGCGATTGGCAAAGAGCATCTTATAATAACGCCAGCTGTTCTCTGGATTATTATTGGTAAAATCGTTATCGAGGGCAGCTATTAGGTTAGCATCGGTAGCCATTAGGTTTTTGAAGTAAGTATCAAAAGCCATAGCAGCATCAGTAGTCAAATCTTGATTATAAAGAAAGTCAATATAATCTAAAGACGAAAGAGCGCCATTTTTAATCCCTTCAGCATAGGCTTTTTTCACCTCTGGCAGGGTAGCCTTGTCGAGGTCGTAGCAAGCCTTTAGAGTGCGTTCTACCGCAGCGGTATTAAATGCTATATACCCTCTATCAATGCGTTGTATATAGGTATAGTCGCCAATATCTTTAAGGGCATCATTATGAGCTTTTATCTCTTTGAAAAACCTTAAGAGGTAAGCTCCTGCTTCAAGGTCAGTTGTAGTAGGCTCATAATTTAAGTAGAAAGTTTTAGTGAAAAAATTATCATTTATCTCTACATTAAGCGATGCCAATAGCGCGAAATCAGTATCGAGCTTAGCGTCTGCCTTATGCGCAGCGACTACACGCTTCCATTGGGCGATAAGCTGCTCTGGAGTAAGCTGCAAACGATATAAGTTTTCAGGTTTTTTGTAGTAAGTGATAAGGTTTTCTAATTGGTAGTCTATTGTAGCCTGTTTATCTTCATCAGTTTCTACATCACCAGTTTTAGGGCGTTTGGCTAAGAGCAATTGCACATCAGGGTCTTGAGTGTAATTAGAGAGTGCTATTAAGACCTTTACAACCTCTTTTAGCGGTGCTTTAGGATTGCTGAGTACTCTATCGGCTAAACTTGCTTTAGCTGCTGTGCGCAACAGACCGGTATGGTTGTACTCCAATGTTTCATCAGCTAACACTTGCGCTATGGTAGCCGGTTCGTGGTAAATCACCTCTCCTTCAGAGGTCAGAATGATAAGCTGGTCTTCGTTAGTGAGCCCTTTAGCTTTCAAACTTTTTAGCTCTTTAGCTGTCGCTAAGTAAAGTTCAAAGAGGTAAGGGTCAGTCAGCACTGTCTCCCCGTTCTGCTCATACCATTCAAATAGCTCTTTAAATTCGTTAGTAGCATTCTTGTTGTTAGGCTGATAAAGCAGCGCTACCAATCGATTATTTTTCTTAGCTGCTGCAAGGGCTGCACTAAGGCTATTAGCCTGTTTTAAGGTACTAAGGGCTTTCTTCTCTGGGTTAAATTCAGGTATATCTTTCTCTTCGTCAAAAGCAATAAGATGCTTCCACTGCTTTACCTTTTCGGTAGCTACAGGTTGCAATGCCTGCGCATCAACAGCCAACACTTTGCTAAATACTATAGGATTAGACGAGAGTGATTTATCATTGAGGGTAAGCGTTTGCTTTTCAGGGTTATAGGTTGCTTGCAACTCATTTCTAACCGAATTTTCTGTATCAAAAGTAATTTCTACTCCGCTAGTATTTTTACCAACAAGATATTCTTCAATAATTACGGCAGCCTTTTTATCGCCTGTAATAGCTACACCATAAGCATTCACAAGGTAAAGATTATCCGTGCGCGGTATTTCTATCGTATAATCATCTTGCCCTTGCAGTTTGTTATACGCACTTTCGTACACGATTTCTCCTTTGCTGTTTTTGTAGCCTATATACAAGAAACGAGGGTCGAACATATTTATATCAGCCTCTTTAAACGTAAGGGTCAGCTGGTCTGTTGTACCTTGCGTTTTCACTACCCTAAAGCTATTACCGGTGCCAAACTGCAAACTAATATTCTTATCTTTTGCGGTATAAGTACCCGTAGCCATCAGCGCATCTACCGTATTATCAGCATTGATGCGAAGCTGAAACTGTCGCGCTTCTTTTGATTTGTATACCCCGATAAGGTCAGACGGCTGTGCTACTGCCACCAAAGGGAATAATGCACAAAGTGTAAGTATCTTGTTCATATTGATTTGTCAATTTGCTAATTTACTAATTGTCTAATCGACTCATTAGCTCATCTTTTAGTTTTTGTATGCCTTTGCCCGAAACCGACGAGATAAACAGATAAGGCACTTTCAGCTTAGCAGCCAATTCCTTATCTATAGCAGCCGTCAGTTCCTCATCAAGCATATCCGATTTAGAGATTGCCACCAACCGCTGTTTGTCCAAAAGTTCAGGATTATACTTCTTGAGCTCATTCAGCAGTATCTCATACTCTGCTACTATATCATTAGCATCAGCGGGAATGAGAAACAGCAATAGCGAGTTGCGCTCAATATGTCGCAAGAAGAAATGCCCCAATCCTTTGCCTTCAGCTGCCCCCTCTATAATACCAGGGATATCAGCCATTACAAACGATTGAAAGTCGCGGTTTTCTACAATGCCCAAGTTAGGTTTGAGGGTAGTAAAAGGATAATCGCCAATTTTAGGTTTAGCAGAAGTGATAACTGATAGTAGCGTCGATTTACCCGCATTAGGGAAGCCCACCAATCCTACATCGGCAAGCACTTTCAGCTCTAACAACAGCTCGCGCTCCTCACCTGGCAACCCTGGTTGTGCATAGCGTGGTGTCTGGTTAGTAGCCGTCCTAAAATGCCAATTGCCTAAGCCCCCTTTGCCACCGCGTAAGGCGATAACCTCTTGCCCGTCTTCGGTGATTTCAAAAAGAACTTCTTCCGTCTCTGCATCTTTTACGATGGTGCCCAGCGGCACTTCTAAGTAAATATCCTTGCCATCAGCCCCAAAACTGCGGTTAGCCCCTCCTGCCTCGCCGTGTTCAGCGCGAAAGTGCTTCTGAAATTTGAAGTGTATGAGCGTCCATAGGTGCTTATTACCTTTTAGGATAATATGCCCCCCACGACCCCCATCGCCTCCATCAGGACCTCCTTTGGGTACAAACTTCTCGCGGTGCAGGTGCATAGAGCCTGCACCACCGTTGCCCGATGCCGCGTATATCTTTACGTAATCTGTAAAATTACCTTCCGTCATTATTGGGCTTTTATTTGGTCAATAGCCTTAGATAAGCGTACAGTAATCTCTTCTACTGTACCAATACCATCTACAGCGTGATATTTGCCTTGTGCTTTATAATAAGCGATAAGCGGAGCAGTCTTTTCGTTGTATTCTACAAAACGATTTTTTATCTTTTCTTCATCTTGGTCATCAGCGCGTCCGCTCACTTTACCACGCTCTACAATACGTTTTATAAGCACCTCATCATCAGCTTCTAAGGCAAGTGTACCGTGTATGCGCATTCCTTTAGATGTCAA
Source organism: Capnocytophaga sp. oral taxon 329 str. F0087 (assembly GCF_000213295.2). NCBI lineage: Bacteria > Pseudomonadati > Bacteroidota > Flavobacteriia > Flavobacteriales > Flavobacteriaceae > Capnocytophaga > Capnocytophaga sp. oral taxon 329. The sequence continues at coordinate 9,729 of NZ_KN390011.1, read as the reverse complement.
GAAAGCATCAAGAGCTTCAGCCTGTGCTATCGTACGTGGGAACCCATCAAAAAGGAAGCCTTCAGCGTTAGGATTCTTTTCTACTTCCTCTTGAAGCATCTGTATAGTCACCTCATCAGGCACAAGATCGCCTTTTTCGATGTATGATTGTGCTAATTTACCTAATTTCGTCTCGTTTTTGATATTGAAACGGAAAATATCGCCGGTAGAGATATGCACTAAGTTGTATTTGTCTTTCAAAAAAGCGGCTTGAGTGCCTTTGCCAGCACCTGGTTTGCCAAAAAGTACTAAATTTGTCATTGTTATAGAGGTGTTTAATTGATATACTTGTGGTAAGTTACGCCCTACCTCGTCAAAATCTAAGCCATAGCCTACGATAAAGCGGTTAGGGATAGGCTTGCCCACGTAGTCTATTTTGAAGTCTTTTTTGTAGGCATCAGGTTTGAAAAATAGGGTAGCGATTCTAAACGATTTCACTTTTTTATCTTTGAAGATACGGTATATTTCTTCTAGTGTATTACCGGTATCTACTATATCTTCCAGTATTACCACGTCGCGCCCTTCTACCGAACCTGATAGACCAATAAGTTCGTGTACCTTTCCGGTAGACTGGGTGCCTTCATAAGAAGACATTTTTACGAAAGAAATCTCGCATTCGCCTTTGTAATGTCTCACGAAGTCGGCAGCGAACATAAACGAACCATTAAGGACAGCAACAAACACAGGTCGCGACTCTCCTAAGTCTTGATAGACCTCAGCGGCCATACGGGCATTAATTTCATCAAGTTGCTGAGCACTGATATACGGCTCAAAAGTTTTATCGTGTATTTTTATAAGTTCCATTATATAATTATTAATGGTTATTTGTAAATGGTTAAAAACTAATTCTTATTTTGGCAATACTAAATTTATAATGGGAGTTAAACTTTATATCCAATAGATTTGGTATGATATACAAGTATAATATTCGTGTATATTGCCCATCACGTCTCCCCCTTTTGAAGGGGGCAGGGGGGATGTTTGTATAAAAACAAATTCCATTATAAATTTAGTATAGGCCTTATTTTTTGGCAAAAGTAATCATTTTTTTACAAACCAGCAAACTTCCCAATCCCTACGGCAAAGTAGCTCCCACCGCTATATCGCAACGGTGACCGGGTTGTCCGTGTGGCGGATTAGGTTTCCCTGAGAAGCCGGGTTCTGTCGTGCCCGTATGCTGTTGTGCCTGCTGAGGGTCTATCACCACCTGCTGTTGCACTACTTGCGGTTGTTGGGCAGGAGCGGCTGTAGTAGCCGCTGCAGGCTTGCTGTTGAGTGGGGCTCCTACCGGTATATCACAACGGTGACCAGGTTGTCCGTGTGGCGGATTGAGCTTTTCACCATTAGCCCCTACATAATTCTGAGGCTGCGATACTTGTATCACTTGCGGCTGCTCCATTCCATTCGACACTACGGGCATCGCCTCCCCCTGACTTACGGGGTGACTTACATTTTGGGCTTGAGCTATCACGTTGCCGTCATTAGGCAGAGGAGCTCCTACTGCTATATCGCAACGGTGACCAGGTTGTCCGTGTGGCGGATTGAGTGTCACCCCACCTCCTTGCGAAGTAGCAGGAGTTGAAAGTGCTGTCCCTTGGTCAAACGGATTAGCGTCTTTTGTCTTATCGCGTTGTTCTTCAGCCAACTGAGTATTAGCCATAGCATCTTCAGCTACGGTTATTTCTTGCGGATTATTTTTGCACCCAATAAGTGCCACCGCCGAAAGAGCTATAAAAAATTGTATTTTCATTGTAGATAATAATTTCGGCAAAACTACAACATAATTTGCTAATTAGCAAATTTGCTAATCGACTAATCAGCTAATTGATAGTATCGTACCCAATCGATATACATAGCCACAGGCTTATCAAAAGGCTTAACGGCTCCTACCCAGTTGCCGCCGAGCTGCATATCTATAAGCAGATAATAAGGTCTAACAAAAGGGTACTGACCTTTGTCTTGCTGATCTTTCAGATAAGGGTACAAAAGCGTCTGCACCCCATTCACATACAAACGCACACTTTCAGCATCCCATTCCACCGCATATACGTTGTAATCATTAGCATTGATTTTAGCAGTGCTACCACTTTTAGGGTTTTGTTTGCTCACGTTTTTAGTGTATGAAGTATGGAGCGTTTGATAGACAAAATCATCGTAATTCAGATGCTCCATAATATCTATTTCGCCTCCTGTAGGCCATTTGCCCTCTTTAGGGAGCATCCATATTGCAGGCCACGCCCCTTGAGTCGATTCCAGCTTACAGCGCACCTCTAGCCTACCTGTCTCAAAATACTTTTTATTAATAGTATAGACCCCTCCAGTGATATACTCCGATGGGTCTGCCTTTAGGTCAGTATTCATTTTGCCGTATAGTATAAGGTTACCCTCTTTTATGTCGTACAGACTAGGGTCATCGCTCATTGTATTGCGCCAATCTATCTTCTCATTGCGCGATATTTTAGACCATATCCCTGTAGCGAAAATATCATCTCGATCAAAATTATCTTCCCATACCAATTGCCATTGTTTGCTCACAGACTGTTCTACTTTAGGTTTCTGAGGTTCTTGAAGTTTCTTTTCCTCTTGCGCAACCTTATAGCAAGCATTGCCTAATACAAAGGCACTTAATAATAAAAAACTAATTTTCATTGCTATTATGATTTGTTAATATTCTTCTTCTGGCTACACTCATTTGCTCTCTTACGCCACCTTTTTGCAAAAACACCTCTTGTTGTTTTTCTATTAATCGCCGAAGTAAAAAAGTAGTTTGGTTAATAAGAGTAATGCAAAGATTTGCTAAAGACGCATCATCATATTTAGGCAGCAAAGACGGATAAAGTTCAAAGATTTCCTTACTCGAAGCAAAAGTGCGAACCTTATCATAGCGAGGGTGTCCTATATGCCATTGTTCTTTATTTCTAACTCTCAAATAGTCTTCATAATCTATGAGTAGTTCCTCAAGACTTGCTTTAGCCACGTTAGTAAGTTTTATTTCAGTTTCAATCGAAGTAGTCGAAGCCTTACTTCCTTCAGCAATATTTTGTTTGCCAGAGCGAGCAGCTTGCAGCATTTGGTCTATAGTACGGTCACCTTTAGTAAGAAAATGTTGAGTGAAGTAAAAAGTAATATCATAAATTACCTCTGCTTTTTGGTAAGCATACAAAGATCTGTATCCTCCTTTCAATTTCAAAAAAGTTGTCATTATTTTGTTTTTAGTTTGTTATTATAGAGCACAAAGTTAGTATTTTTTTCGATACAACGGCCTATTCCCTCTATTTTTTTATCCCACTCGTCCCACCTGTCCCACCTGTCTCACCTGTCCCACCTGTCTCACCTGTCCCACCTGTCTCACCTGTCCCACTTGTCTCACCCGTCCCACTCGTCCCACCTGTCCCATAATCGCCCGTGCGGCTCGCACTCCCACCTGTCCTACCTGTCCTACAATCGCCGGTGCGGCTCACACTCCCACCAAAAAAAACTTTGCCAAAGGTCATAACAAATATGCTATAACCTTTGGCAAAGTTAAAATACTAATTGGGTAATTCTCTAAACTTCTACCATCCAGGGTTTTGTCTGTAGCCTACTAACTGAAGTTGGTCGGTAGGTAGCGGATATAAATATTGTTTATCATTCCAAACACGGCCAGTTAGAGGAAGTGAAGGATACATTATCAAATAGTTATTGCTATCTACAGGTAGATTAGCTACTCCCGATCTGGCAGGGTATAGTGCTTTTAGGGCAGGAGTAAGTTTCATACCTCTGATAGTTTTAGGATTTTCTATCAATTTTCCTGCTTTCCAACGCATTATATCATCAAAACGGAAACCTTCTCCTATTAATTCAATACGGCGTTCTCTGCGAATTTCGTATAGTAGAGGGGTTACTGTATAGCCGTAGTTATCGGCATTAGCATCTGCACTCACTGTAGTGGTTAGGTGTGGCATACCCACACGGTCTCTTAGCTTGTTGATGCTGATATCCAAATCACCTTGACTCAAAGTTCCTAATTCATATTTAGCTTCTGCGTAGTTTAACAGTATTTCTGCGTAACGGAATATGAATAAATCCAAATCACTTTGCTGAGCTATCCATTGTTCTGGGTCGCTTGAGCGTCCTTTTATAAACCAATAACCAGAACTTGTTTGTCCACTACCTACAGCAGGTAGGGTTACTACTTGTTGTCTTGTAGGGTCAGGATTTTCTGTCCATACAAATCCTGGGGTAGCAACTGTCTGTGCATAGCGAGGGTCGCGGTTAGCAGCTTCACCTGCAGGAGTGCTATCATCATAAGTAAATGAAGTACCACTAATAGGCTTACCATCAGTAAATAGGTAATTTTCCATAAAGTCTTTGCTACAGCCGGTACTATTTTCACCCGCAGTACGAGTATAACCGTGGGTACCTATCCCTTGTATATAGGTGCGTGCCATTATAGCCTCGCTATTAGTAGAAAGGTCTTTTTGTATAAACAAATTACGATAATCCTTAGTCGGATTTCCAGTGCTGTACACTCTATATCTGCCTGAGTTTATAAGCGCTTGCGAAGCATCTGCTGCTGCTTGTAGCCAGCTTGTCTCATCTCCTAATCCGTGATATTTCCTAAAAGTACCTTCCCATAGCGCTATTCTCGATTTTAGAGCTAAAGCAGCATCTTTATGTAGGCGTCCAGCTTCTGCCGATGCTTTTGCAGGCAAATGTTGTACCGCAAAGTCCAAGTCTTCTAATACTTTCTCCATCACTTGCTTATGTGGCACTCTAGGACCGTAGATAATAGGCGAAGCGTCGTTTACCTTAGTCAAAACCAAAGGCACATCACCAAAGGTCTTTACTTTATCCCAATAGTACAATGCTCTGAAGAAACGCACTTCTGCTGCAAATTGTTCTTTGTGCAAACCTGTTGAGCGGCTGTAGTTGTCTAAGAAAAAGTTACAGTTATAAATACCGTTCCAATCTCCTGTAGACCAACCTCCTCCTGAAGCAGGTACTGTATAGTTTCCTGCCAAAAAGGTATTCACATTTCGGGGCACCATATTGTCAGAGTCGCCATCGTTATAGATAAGAATTTGCACTGGCAAACTACCGTAAAAACGATTGGCAAAAATCTTCAAGTCATTATCTGTGTTGAAGTACCCCTTTTCGTTAAATGAATCAGGTGGATACTTATCCAAAAAATCGTCATTCTTGCAAGCGGTTTGGCTTAAGGTCGCCAACAAAATACCCGCAAATACTATGTGTTTATATAGATTTTTCATTGTTTATGTTTTTTATGTTTAGTACTAAAAACGTGCTTGTAAGCCTAACGTTACGATACGGTTGATAGGATAATCTTGCGATAGCAACTCTGGGTCGTATGATTTAAGTAGCTTAGTCCATTCCCAAAGGTTCTGACCTGTCACAAACAAACGCAAATTGTCTATTCCTATACGGCCCATTACATCTTTCGGTAGTGTATAACCTATAGTTACTTGTTTAAGGCGTATATACGAAGCATCTTGCATATAGCGTGTTTGAGTATTCATATTACCTCCACCAAAACGCAAACGTGGGTAATAAGCATCTCTGTTATCAGGTGTCCAGTGGTCTAACTGATTAGTAGCAGGTACATCCCATTCGTTAGTAAAGCCCCAGAAATAAGCACCTCCAAGTACCGCATCGCGTTTGCCTACTCCTTGGAAGAAGACTGTAAAGTCGATGTTCTTAAACTCACCTCCTAAATTCAAACCAAATGTATAGCGCGCTTGCGAATTACCGATAATTTTTCTATCACCAGGGTTATCTAACGTATTATTACCCCAGTCAATTTTGTTGTTACCATCTAGGTCTTTATACTTCACGTCTCCCGCTAACCATTTGTAGTTCCCTAATTTCGAATTGTCTACAGCAGCTGCTTCAGCGTCTGTTTGATACAAACCTTCTGTTTCATAACCCCAAATTTCTCCTATCTCTCTACCTACGTAGTAATGACCCAAATCGTTAGTAGGGTTAAGATCGTATTTGGTGATAAACGAACGGCTATCTGCTAAGTTGAAAGATACGTTATATTTAAAGTCTTCTCCTATTTTGTCTTTCCATCCTAATACTAACTCAAAACCTTTAGTTTCTAGGTCAGCTGCGTTGCGCTGAGGAGCTCCTGTACCCAATACCGCTGGTAGAGGGATACCACTTACTAACATTCCATTAGTATTACGAATATAGTAGTCAAATGACCCTGTAAGGCGGTTGTCAAAGAAGCCAAAGTCTACCCCAAAGTTACGAGTCGCTACTTCTTCCCAAGTAAAGTTATTACTTACTAAGCCAGGAGCTGAAACGTATGGCAATTGTTGGGTACCAAATATATAACCTGTTTTAGTACCATATCCCATTGTAGGTAGATAAGGGTAAAGTGCTGACACTTGTTGGTTAGGCAGTTTACCGTATGAAGCTCTTAGTTTCAAATCGCTTACAATGGTATTGATAGGTTCAAAGAATTTCTCTTTAGAAATACGCCAACCCAAAGATGCTGACGGACTAAATACATAACGGCTTTCACGGCTAAAGCGTGATGAACCATCATATCTACCATTTACCTCTACCAAATATTTTTGGTCAAATACATAGTTCAATCTGAAGAAAGAACCTATCAATGCCCAATCGCTTATGCCGCTACCTACTGATGGTTTTTCATCGTTGTTAAGTTTCAAAAACGGATAGTCTTGGTTTACTAAGTTTTTAGTCGATACACTGAATGATTCATTGTGTTTTTCTTCTTGGTTGTACCCCACCATTGCCTTTACATAGTGTTTTTCAGCAAAAGTATTTTCGTACTGAGCGTAAATATTGGCTGCCTGATACAAATCGTGACTATTGTTTTCTGACACTCTCGAAGGGTTATTGTGTGGGTAATAACCCAAATCAGTTGCTTTCAGAGGGTCGTAAATGCTTGTGCCATCAGTAGGAGCTCCGTATTCTTTAAATTGCTTTACAAAGCTCTTACCGTTGTAGTGATACGGATTCCAAGTGTAATCACCTACTATTTTCACGTGTTTAATAGGGGTGAGGGTAAAGCCACTAGTTATCCAAATATCATCTGATTTATAAGTGCTTCTACCACCTGTAGCTATTACCGCAAAAGGGTTAGTAAAGTTTCCTTGTCCTGAGAAATGACCATCAGGGTGATATACAGGCATCAATGGTTTTACGTCTGTAGCAAAACGTTCTGGCGAGAAACCTAAACCAACATCTGAAGGCTGGTTGTTATCTTTGTGATTGATGGCAGATTTTAAGTGAAGTGATAACCACTTAGTAATATCAGTATTTAAGCTAAGGGTTACGTTGTAACGTTCAAATTTTTGTTTAGCGGCTTTAAATAGCCCATCTTGGCTAAACATACCTACTGAAGCCAAGTAAGTAGTCTTTTCACTACCTCCTGAAAGAGATACGTTGTGCTGTGCTTGCGGAGCCCAACCTGGGAACATCTCTTTCACCCAATTGGTATTGCCCACATATCTGTATTTTTTAGGGTCATTAGGGTCAGGATATACTGAATTGGCAGGAGTCGGATTGTTCAAATAAGCCTGTGCTTTTTCAAGGTCTGTTTGAGTGAAGTTTTGAGACCCTGTTCTACCTCCTGATATTCTTCCTGTATTATCTGCCTCCATATACATTTTTAGATAGTCTACAGAGTTTACTAAGTCAGGCAATCTGGTAGGTCTTGTGATAGAGTAGTCGGTAGAGATATTTATCTGCATAGGAGTACTCTTTTTACCTTTTTTAGTAGTGATAAGCACCACCCCAAAAGCAGCACGTCCTCCGTAAATAGCCGCTGAAGCAGCATCTTTTAGTACAGTTACGTTCTCTACATCATTAGGGTTGATTTGGTTAGGGTCCATTTGTACTCCATCTACTAACACTAATGGCGAACCACCGTTAATAGAGGTAAAACCCCTAATATTAAATGAAGAGCCAGCCCCTGGACGACCGTTAGAAGTGCTGATGTTCAAGTTCGGAATAACCCCTTGTAGTCCTTGTCCTATAGTAGTAAGCGGACGGCTTTCAAGTACTTTAGCATCTACAGTCGCTATAGCTCCTGTTAAGTTTTCCTTTTTCTGAGTACCATACCCTACAACCACTACTTCAGTAAGTTCTTGGGTACTTTCTTTTAGTACTACACTAAGTGAGTAACTTTTACCCCCCCCCTACAACTTTTTTAGTTTGGGTAGTATAGCCTACTGAACTAAATTCAAGTACATCACCGGCTTTAGCCTGCAATTCATACTTACCATCAATGTCAGTCGAGGTACCGTGGGTAGTGCCTTTCACCACTACTGAAACCCCTGGCATCGGTAGTTTGCTTTCATCAGTAACTGTCCCTTTTACTGAT
>NZ_KN390011.1:0-659 GCF_000213295.2 Capnocytophaga sp. oral taxon 329 str. F0087 | reverse complement strand
CTGATATGGTTTGCGCTAAAGCTGCACTAAAACAGCAACCTAACACAAACCAAATGACTGTTAAAAATTTTACTTTCATAAGTTTGGTTTTATTAAAAATGAAATTACGGCGGTAAAAGTACGCCCCTTTTTTTATATAAGCAAATATTTTGTTAATTATTTTATTTCATTTAACAAAATAAATTCTTAACAAATTGAAATACAATTAAAATCCGAAAGTAAAATAGAAAATTTAGAAGGTGTAAAAATTAAAAAAACGAAGAGAACAATATAAGAAGAGTAAACGATGAGCGAAGGATAAGCGAACAATGAGCGAACGATAACTGAACGATAACCGAATAATTCTCCCACCAGTCTCACCTGTCCCACTCGTCCCACCTGTCTCACTCGTCCCACTCGTCCCACTTGTCCCACTCGTCCCACTTGTCCCACTCGTCCCACTCGTCCCACTTGTCCCACTCGTCCCACTTGTCCCACTCGTCTCACCTGTCTCACTCGTCCCACTCGTCCCACTCGTCCCACTCGTCTCTCAATCCTCCTAGCCCTCTCAATCCTCCCAGCCCTCTCACTTGTCTCACCTGTCTCACCTGTCCCATAATCGCCCGTGCGGCTCGCACTCCCACTCGTCTCCCAATCCTCCCAGCCCTCTCAGCCGTCCC
>NZ_KN390010.1:29498-32214 GCF_000213295.2 Capnocytophaga sp. oral taxon 329 str. F0087 | reverse complement strand
TATAGATTTTCTAACCAAAAGGAAATGCTATAAGGAGTAATAAAACAAATTATAAAAAACTTCATTAAATGAGAGATTTAACAAAAATGACAAACATTGAGGACTTGCGTGTAGTTTGCAAACGCAATGTTCCCAAAATGTTCTACGAATACGTAGATACTGGTTCGTGGACACAAGCGACTTATCGCGATAACGTATCCGATTTCAACCCTATCAAATTTAAGCAAAAAATATTGGTTGATATGGATAATCGTACCCTCGAAAGCACTCTTTTAGGCAAAAAGGTGAAATTCCCTGCAATGACTGCTCCAGTAGGCTTTATGGGTATGATGTGGGCTGATGGCGAAATCCATATGGCTAAAGCGGCTCAAAAGTTTGGTATTCCATTTACGCTATCTACTATGTCTATCTGTTCTATTGAAGACTTAGCAGAAGCAGGAGTAGAGCCTTTCTGGTTCCAGTTATATGTAATGCGCGACCGCGAGTTTATGAAAGACCTTATCAGACGTGCTAAAGAAGCTAAATGTTCAGCTTTAATGGTAACTGTAGACCTACAAGTACTTGGTAATCGTCACCGCGATATTAAAAATGGTCTATCTACCCCTCCTAAATTTACGATTCCTAATATTATCAACCTTTCTACTAAAATTCCTTGGGGAATGCGTTATATCTTCGGAAATCGTCGTTGGACATTCCGCAATATAGCAGGACACGCTAAGAATGTATCAGACCTTTCTTCACTTTCTTCTTGGACGAAAGAACAATTCGACCCAAGTCTTAGTTGGAAAGATATTGCTGAAATAAAGGAATTATGGGGAGGTCCTATCATCTTAAAAGGTATTATGACACCTGAAGATGCTATGGATGCTGTGAAGTACGGTGCTGATGCCATTATCGTATCAAACCACGGAGGTCGCCAAATGGATGATACTATTTCATCTATCAAAGCTCTTCCAGATATTGTAAGTGCGGTAGGTAGTCAAACAGAAGTATGGATTGACTCTGGTTTCTATACAGGTCAGAATATGTTAAAAGCGTGGGCTATGGGTGCTCGTGGTATTATGCTTGGACGTGCCCCTGTATACGGATTAGGTGCTTATGGTGAAGAAGGAGTAACTCGTGCACTACAAATCCTTTATGATGAAATGGATACTACTATGGCTTTTTCAGGTCATAGGAATTTACAAGATGTAGATAGCAGTATCTTAGTAGAAGGTACTTACCCTCTACCGAGCAAAAAGTAGTTAAATACTAAATAATAAAAAAATAGGCTGTCTGAATATTCAGACAGCCTATTTTCATTAACCATTAAAATTTAACCATTAATTAACTTCTATTTCGTCAATAAATAAAAAACCTGGTTTCCCTGCAGCTCCGTTATGAAAAGCAGGTATTTTATTCACCTCATTAATTTTAACTTTCAGATAAGTTACTTTCTTTTCTTTAAAAGAAAGTTTATAATCTTTTATTTCTCTAAAATGTTTAGTAGGTAGTTGGTAATCTTCTTTAGCAAGTGTTTCGTAGTTTTTACCATCAGTAGAACCTTGTACTTCAAAATGGGTAGGAGGGTAAATCCAATCACCAGTATCTATAAAAGATTTGAAAGATACTTCCTTGATAGGGGTATTCTCTGGCAAAGTAATAACTACTTCACAAGGAGCCTCACTAAATCCCAACCATTGTCCTGAGCGCGAATTCTTATTTCCTCTCTGGCCATCCACTAAAGTGATAGCTCCGTTGAAAGTGTAGTTGTGAGTGGGCTTGCTAAGAAATGTTATAGGGCGAACAGTAGCCTTGTTGAAGATAAACTTTTGTCCCCAACTGCTCTCACCTTCACTACCAAAAGCCTTTGCTTTAAGGTCTGTAGTTTTTGTTATTTTTAGTGGTTGAGTGTATATTGTAGCATTTTTAGTAGGTTCAGTACCATCAGTAGTGTAATAGATAGGGGTGTTTTCAAGGCAAGAAAAAGTGACTTTTATATCACCTACTTCAGGTTTTGCTTCAGCACGTACATTGAAAATATGTTTAGCGTAGTTATATCCCTCAAGCTGATAGATATTGATAAGACGCAAAAGTCGTTGTAAGAAAGCACTATAGTTTTTAGCGTCTTTAGGGTTATGCCATTGTACTTCAGCCAAAGCTGCATAGCGAGGTAAAGCCATATACTCTACGTGTTTAAAGGTTTTCATATATTCTGTCCAGATATTGGCCTGTACCCCTAAGATATGTTTTTGTTGTTCAGGAGTAAGAGCATCAGGATAAGGATTGAAAGAATATACACGTTCTACAGGTACATAACCTCCGATAGCAAGCGGTTCAGTATCAACTTTGTCAGTTTGATAAAAGTCAAAATAGCAGAAAGACATAGGGGTCATAATAGCATCGTGGTTAGACTTAGCAGCCTCTATAGCACCACTGATGCCGCGCCAAGACATTACAGTAGCATTAGGAGCTAATCCTCCTTCTAAGATTTCATCCCAACCAATAATACGACGGTTTTTGCTAGCTAATACTTGTTCAGCATATGTAATTATGTGGCTTTGTAGATACTCTTCGGCAGAGTGCTTGTCATCACCTTTTATACCTAATTCTTTAATTTTAGCTTGGCATTTAGGACATTTTTTCCAACTAACTTTTGGGCATTCATCACCTCCGATATGAATGTATTGTGAAGGAAAAATCTCAGTAACTTCTTCTAATATATTCTTTATGAAAT
>NZ_KN390010.1:13939-28937 GCF_000213295.2 Capnocytophaga sp. oral taxon 329 str. F0087 | reverse complement strand
CTAATATATTCTTTATGAAATTATATGTTTCTTGGTTGCCAGCACAAAGTACATCATCAGCTATTCCCCAAGTTTCACGTACCTTATAAGGCCCTCCTGTACAGCCTAACTGCGGATAAGTAGCTAAGACAGCTACCATATGTCCTGGTAAGTCAATTTCAGGGATAATAGTAATATTACGGTCAGCGGCATATTTTACAATATCCTTCATTTCTTGTTGTGTGTAGAACCCTCCGTGAGGTTTGCCATCAAAGGTAGTCCATTGTTTTCCTACCATTGTTTGGCTACGGGTGCTACCTATAACAGTAAGTTCAGGATATTTCTTAGATTCAAATCGCCAACCTTGGTCATCAGTAAGGTGCCAATGGAAACGGTTCATATTATGAAGGGCAAGCATATCAATAAAGATACGAATAGAGTCAGCAGTAAAGAAGTGGCGTGCACTGTCTAAATGTCCTCCACGATAGGCGAAGTAAGGCTGATCAGTGATTTGCTGAGCAGGGAAGATAATTTTTTTAGTTTTTAGGACAGGAATAGATTTTCTGAGAAACTGTATACCGTAGAAAGTACCTGCTTTAGAAGCTCCATTGATGGTGATATGATCAGCATCAATACTAACTTGGTAACCTTCTTTGTTTTCATTATTGTAGTTTTGGAGGAGAACAATGTTATTAGAAGGTTTTCCCTCATCGAGAGCAATGTTGAGAGCAATACCTGATTGCTTTTGAATATACTCTTTCAAGAAGCCTGCATATCGCTCTAAATCAACATCTCCTTTAGGATAGGTGATTTTCGTATTTGCAGTAAGCACAAAGGGCTTATTAGCATTCATTGAAGGTTTAGATATCATCTGAGGGGCAGGAATAACCTCATAATTGGCTGTAGCGGTTGTATCTGCCTCCTGATGGGTAGTAGCGGACTTACAAGAAAACATCAACGCTACTAATAAAATTGCTGAAGTAAATTTTATCCTCATCTTTTAAAATTTTAAATTAGTGAGGCAAATATACGATGTTTTTTTGAAATACATAATAATAAAGAAAAAATATTTTTCCTCCCTCCCCTCAGATGTCTTTTTTTTAGTGAAATCTGGTCTCTAACTTTATATATTCTAGAAATTCTTTTCTGACTTCAGGGTCTTTAAACTTGCCACCAAACTCTGCTGTTACGGTACTGCTGTCTATATCTTCTATCCCTCGCGAGTTCACACATAAGTGCTTAGCATCTATAATGCACGCTACATCTTCAGTACCTAAGGCACGTTGCATCTCTTGCACTATTTGTAGGGTTAAGCGTTCTTGTACCTGAGGACGTTTAGCATAGTACTCTACTATTCTATTCATTTTTGAGAGCCCTAATACTTTTCCGTTTGAGATATATCCCACATGCGCACGTCCTACTATAGGCAATAGATGGTGTTCGCAAGTAGAGTAAACTACTATGTTTTTCTCTACAAGCATCTCTCCATAATGATACGAATTGTCGAAAGTAGACATTGAAGGTTTGCGTTCTGGCAATAAGCCTCCGAAAATTTCCTTTACAAACATTTTAGCTACTCGTTTAGGAGTACCTTTCAGACTATCATCTGTCAAGTCCATTCCTAGTGTGTGTAGTATAGCACGCATATGAGTTTCAATATCTGCTATTTTTTCAGCTTCGCTCATTTCAAAGGCATCAGCTCTAAGAGGAGTAACTGCAGAAGTAGCTACATGGTTGTTGCCTATAATATCTTCTTCTTGTATTTTGTTCATTTTTAGTGTTTTTTATAAGGTTAAAACTTTTTTGTGTTTTACATCTTCATTAGTTATAGCTAGGCGTATTACTTCTTCCATATCTGTGACATAGTGGAAGATAAGTCCTTTGCGATATTCTTCTTTTATCTCTAAAATATCTTTTTCATTGTCTTTGCAGAGTATGTACTCTTTGATACCAGCACGCTTCCCCGCTAATATTTTCTCTTTCAGTCCACCTACAGCTAACACTTTGCCGCGTAGAGTAATTTCGCCTGTCATTGCCAAATTCTTTTTTACTCGTTTTTGGGTGAATAGCGACATTAGTGAGGTGAGCATAGCTACTCCTGCACTAGGACCATCTTTAGGAGTGGCACCTTCGGGTACGTGTATGTGTACATCATAACTCTCAAACAGCTTAGGGTCTAAATTATAGCGGTCAGCGTTTGATTTTAGGTATTCTAGGGCTATAGTAGCTGATTCTTTCATTACTTGTCCTAGATTACCAGTGATGTTTAGTACTCCTTTTCCTTTTGAAAGAGCTGATTCTATAAATAATATATCACCTCCCACACTTGTCCATGCAAGCCCAGTTACTACTCCTGCGACTTCGTTATCTTCGTATTTGTCGCGTTCTAAACGGGCAGGGCCTAATATCTTCTCTATAGTTTCAAAGTTGATTTTAGGGGCATAAGCTTCTTCCATAGCTAAGTTTTTAGCTCCGTAGCGCACTACTTTAGCAAGCTCTTTTTCTAAAGCTCTCACTCCTGATTCGCGTGTATAGCCTTCCACAATACGTTCTATTTCTTTCTTACCTAGCTGTATATCTGTGGCTTTCATACCATGCTCTTTTAACTGTTTAGGCAATAAGTGGCGTTTGGCTATTTCAGTTTTCTCTTCTATAGTATAACCTGATACATTTATGATTTCCATTCGGTCGAGCAGAGCCGGCTGAATTGTCGAAAGATCATTCGCAGTAGCAATAAACATCACTTTTGATAAGTCATACCCCATCTCTAGAAAGTTGTCATAAAACTCTTTGTTTTGTTCTGGGTCGAGCACTTCTAACATAGCTGCTGAAGGGTCACCTTGATAGCTACTATTGCCTAATTTATCTATCTCATCTAAAACAAATACAGGATTAGAGGTCTTGGCTTTTTTAAGTTGTTGTAATATACGCCCTGGCATTGCCCCTATATAAGTCTTGCGGTGTCCACGTATTTCAGCCTCATCGTGCAAACCTCCAAGCGACATTCGCGCGTACTCTCTGTTTAAAGCTTTGGCTATAGAGCGTCCTAAAGAGGTTTTCCCTACACCAGGAGGTCCATAGAAGCATAATATAGGTGATTTCATATCATTACGTAGCTTCAGTACAGCCAAATATTCTATGATACGGCGTTTTACTTCATCTAATCCGTAATGTTCTTTGTCTAGTATCTTCTGAGCACGTTTTAGGTCGAAGTTATCTTTAGAATATTCATTCCAAGGCAGTTCTAACAATACTTCTAAATAATTGCGCTGAATGCCATAGTCAGGGCTGTTGGGGTTAGTACGTTGTAGCTTGCTAAGCTCTTTTTCAAAAAGTTCTTTTATTTTATCGTCCCACTTCTTATCTTTAGCTTTCTTTTTGAGTTCTTCTATCTCTTGTTCGTATGATACACCACCTAATTCTTCTTGTATGGTGCGCATCTGCTGATGTAGGAAGTACTCGCGCTGCTGTTTATCAATATCAAATCTCGTTTTTGACTGTACTTCATTGCGCAAGGTAAGTCTCTGTAAGTCAATATTTAAATATTTTAAAATAGCAGTCGCACGCTCTTTTAACTCATCTATTTCTAAAACAGCTTGCTTCTCAAGTACTGTAGCATTCATATTAGAAGCAATGAAATTTATCAAGAAAGAGGTACTTTCTATATTTCTTATAGCAAAAGCTGCTTCTGAAGGTATATTAGGGTTTTCCTGAATGATTTTGATAGCTAAGTCGCGTATGGCATCTATAGTAGCTTCAAATTCTTTATCATTAGTATCAGGTTTTATATCTGATACTTCTGTGATAGCAGCTTTTATATAAGGTTTTTCCTCTACTATACCCTCTATCTGAAAGCGTTTTTTTCCTTGTATGATGATGGTTACATTGCCGTCTGGCATTTTTAGCACCCTTAATATGCGTGCTACAGTACCTAATCGATATACATCCTTTCCTTCGGGTATTTCGGTGTTTTCATCAGTTTGTGCTACTACTCCTATTGTTTTAGTAGTTTCATTAGCCTCATTGATAAGACGTATAGAGGCATCGCGTCCTGCCGAAATAGGGACTACTACACCAGGAAAAAGTACTGTATTGCGAAGCGGAAGGATAGGCAATACGTGGGGTACACGTTCGCGCTCTATTTCTTCCTCATCTTCGGTAGTTAGTAGGGGTATAAATTCTGCATTTTCATCTATATGCTCAGTAGCAAAACTGTCAAAATTTCCTATTTTCATTTCCATATTATTGATATGTGACATTTTGTCAGTAAGATCTTTGCCTGACTGACGAATAGTTTAATAGTTTAGTGAGGACTATAAAAAGCTATCTCCCTGATTGATAGTATAATAGTATTTACTTAGTGTATCAATCAGGGTAATATATTGCAATAGCTGTGCCATTGTTATATATCATTTGTTTTTTAATAGCGTCGTCCAATCTTCTGGAGTATTGATATTGGCAAAATATTGTTGGGAATTACATATAGGATAAGAGTGTTTTTTTGCTCCTAATTCTTCAAGAATAGTCAGCATTTTTAGTTTGTTTTGTGTTATATAGTTTTGCAGTTGAGCAACATAAGCATAAGGATAAATGCCTAAAGTAGGAAATACCTTTTCATTATAAGTGAGTACATTTATTTTGCTATAATCGGCAGTTGATTGCAAAAAATAAAATATATTTCTATCTAAGAGAGGCATATCACAAGGGCATACTAATATATCTTTTTTTAGATGCACTAAGGCACTGTAAATTCCTCCTAAAGGACCTTTGTTAGGGTATATGTCTGCTATCTGAGGGTAGGGGAAAACATCATATTCAGCCTTTTCTCCAGCTATATAGACTTCGTGCCCTAAATCTTCTAAACAGTTTCCTATACGTGCAAGCAGGGGTTCTCCTTCAAAAGTAAGAAGGGCTTTGTTTTCTCCCATTCGGCTACTCTTGCCCCCTGCTAAGACGATAGCTTTCATCTTTTGAAAAGTTTTTAAAACACTGATCTACTTTCTTAAATAGTGCTACGATTTTCTTACCTTCCTTAGTTAAGATACTGCGTCCGCCATCTTTACCTCCTACTTCTTTGATAACAAGAGGCTCTTTGGCGTTATTGTTCATTTCACGCACCATTCCCCAAGCACGGCGGTAGGGTATTTTTAGCTGACGGGCAGCTTCAGATATAGACCCCGAAAGGTCTATTTGCTCTAATAGTTTGGCTCTTCCTTCACCTATGCGAAGTCCTGTTTCAGTTTGAAACCAAATATGTCCTTTGATAGTTACAGTCTCCATATCTTTACTTTTTCGTCTTTTTCAAGTATTGTTTTGCCTGCAGGAAACTCTAATAAGCAATTGGTGAGAGGCAAGGTATCGAGCTTATGCGACTCTTGCGAATGTAGCACCATCACTTTAGCTTTATCAACGTAGGCTTTTAAATATTGTGTAACTTCTCCTTTCTTGCGGTCGTAAGGATGTGTAAGGGTTGCGTAGTCCATCTCTTTGCGGAAGTTATTTCTGCCATAACATCCTAAAATAAAAGGTTTTACATACATATGATAACAAGTGAATACCGAAGCAGGATTACCAGGTAGAGCAAATATTCTCTTATGTCCATACTTACCGAAATAAAGAGGCTTTCCAGGTTTTTGAGCTACTTTATAAAAGACTTCTTCTACACCTATGTTTTGAAGAGAAGTGCGCACAAAGTCGTAGTCGCCTACCGATATACCTCCCGAAAGTAAGAGTATATCTACTTTTTCGAGAGCTTCGCGTATAGCTTCTTCAGTAGCTTGTTGGGTGTCGGCGATGTGTTGTACTAATGAAAGTGATTGTCCTATCTCAGCCAACGCAGCTTGTAGAGTATAAGAATTAGCATTGTAAATTTTGCCTTCAGGGAGAGGGTTGCCTATCTCTACTAACTCATCACCTGTGTAAAGTAAACCGATAGTAGGTTTGGCAAATATCTTTACTTTATCAATACCTAAGCTGGCAAGAAATCCTACTACAGCTGCATTTACAAAGGTATTTTCGTGTAATACAAGGTCGCCTTCTTTTGACTGTTCGCCTTTGAAACGAATATTCTCTCCTTTTTTGACTTTGGTAGTGTCGAAATGGATTGTATTGCCTTCACGAGTTACTTTTTCTTGAATGACCACTGTATCAACACTGCTGGGTACACGCGCCCCTGTGAAGATACGCACTGCCTCTCCTTTTCCCAAAGCAATGTCTACAGTTTTACCTGCTGGTACTTCGCCTACTATTGTAAAGGTATCAGTGCTGAGGCTATCCATATAGCGGAAGCCATAGCCGTCCATAGCCGAATTAGAAAATGAAGGCACTGCAATAGGAGCAAATATATGTGTCGCCAAATACCCCCCGAGGGCTTCTATAAGAGGTACTTCTACTACCTCTGTAGTTTGAATATGTGCCTCAATGAGGTCTTTTGCTTGATTTGTATTTACCATATTAATTTGCTAATTGTTTAAGGGTTTCCTTCACAGTCCTGTCATAGTCAATGCCTAAACCTTCTTGTTGCGATACCAATTCTCCTTTCTTGTTAAACACACTAATAATGTTAGAATGTGAGAAATCCACTGGTGATATTTGCTTGTAGTTCACGGCAAGTACTGCCGCAAACTCTCGTGTTTGTTCTTCATTAGATCGAAGGAATAGCCACTGCTCATCGTCCATTTGCCTTTCTTTGGCAAAGGCTTTTAAGTGCTCTGGTGTATCCGTCTCGGGGTCTATACTCACCAAAAGGTATTTCACTTGTTTGCGCTTGTCTCCTGCTTGTTCATCTACGCGCTTGCGTATTTCGCGCATATCTTTAATAAGGATAGGACAAGCCGTCTTGCAAGAGGTGTAGATCATCACCACCACCAATACATTCCCTTTGAGGTCTTTGAGCTCTATGTTATCCCCATTTTGGGTTGTCCATACCGCTGGCAAGTGATATACTGATAAATCTGAAAAACTATCCGTCGTCTTTGTAGCGGTACTATCTGCCACTGCTTTTGTGTCAGTTGTAGTTGTATTTCTATTGTGGTTATTACAATTGAGCAATAACAAACTCAGTAAAATAAAATATAGTGTTTTCATTAATAGTAATTTTTTCTAAGGTTTATCTTCATTTTATCATATTTTGCTTCTAAATCTTCTAAAAATCCCTCCAAAACATCTACTACTTCTTCATAATTACGATAAAGGTATTTATCGTCAATTCCTTGTTCCATAATCCCTTTTATTTCTTTCAATTTAGCTCTTATATATCTATACGAGCTTGTTGTCCCATCATAGTATAGAAATTCTTGTACATATTCTTTCAATCTATCATAATCTGTATTAGCATCTACAATAGTAGCTTTGATATAAATATTCACTAATGCTATAATTGTTAACTCTGCCGATTGTTTATAAATATCTACTATCACATAATTACAGATTTTGTCTATATCGTTATATGACATATTCTTTAAGTTGTTATTATCGCCTAATAACAACTCGCAATCTTCTATAATATCTTTATATTTTGTTACAATATCTTTCATCGTGATATACTATTTGCGCCCCATTCCATTCTTTCACTTTCCATAATTCTGTTACTTCTCTTGTATGAGTCGTAGTTTTTTCGGTTCTATTTACCAAAACACCATTTCTTCTTCTGTCCATATTAGGTATTTGTACATTATCCAAATACTCACTTATTTCCTTTGCAAAGTCTCGAAAACCTATTGTCGAGGCTTTAATCCTTACTTCCATAATAGGCTTGCTATTACTCCATTTGAAGGTATATTTATTTATCCAATTAGGGCGTTCTTTAAGAGTTGCTACCAAGGGGCTATTCAAGTAAACAACAAACATACGCTCATCCTCTAGTGAACCATCACTATAGATTATCTTCTTTATACTATCCCAAGCGATAAAGTTGGTTTCATCAAATAACGGAATATCTATTGTAAAACCCTTATCATCATAAGTAATACTGCTTTTATCTGCATCTGTCGTATCTCCTGAAAAATCAAAATAGTGCCCTAATACAAATAACAACGCTACTACCAACGGAATGCTAAATATCACCGGAATATACCACAAAGTATAGTTTATAAAGGTGCTATAAATCACTACGCCCAAGCACAACAAAAGCATTACAACGGCAAAAATACAAATAAATATAGTAGTTACCTTCATTTTTTAATTATTTTTTGCACATCTGAAGCCCATATTCAGCATCGTATAGTTCGCTCTAAGGCTCCCTCGTAGCGCATACCGCATAAAAGCTCCATAGTTAGTAAGGTCGGAAGCATTGAGCGCACTCCCGCCACAAAAAAGAGCATCATCTCCTTGCTTGTCTTTGCGCGAGTCGCCCGAGAGAAGCACACTGTTGAAGTCCGCCACCCATTCCCATACTAAGCCGTGCATATCATACACTCCCCAATAGTTCTTGGACGTGCTCCCCACTTTCTGTAGGTAGGTCTTCGGCGTTTGCATACTCCGCACTATATATTCTTGGTAATGTTTCTTCTTGCGTGCATCTATACTTTGGGCATCGGCTTGGGCTACATACTCCCACTCGTCGGTTGTCGGTAGCCGCTTCCCTTCACACTCACAATATTTCTTGGCAGCAAACCACGAGATGTGGGTAACAGGGGCTTGTGCATCTAGCGGACTAAAATCTAAGTCGCTCTGCCAGTGCAAAAGATAACTCTTCTGTGCAAAGATTCCCTTTACTCGAGAGCGTTGCCACTCGGGGTGCTTCTCCAAAAAAGCTTTGTATTGTGCATTGGTTACGGGGTATATATCTAGCTGAAAGCTCTTTACGTTTACGGGCTTTGTCGCTTTATTCTCCCCTTTCACTCCATACAAAGGCACATAGCTTCCTCCTTTAATCGTTACCATTGGAGTAGGAGTTTGTCCTAAGAGTAACCCACAAAAGCATAAAAATATTATATAGGTAAAGTATCTTCTCATCATTTACCCCTATTAACGTTTGTCTCTTACTTTCTTTACTTTTTCAGGGCTTACTACGGTTTTGTTGTTTTCCCAGTTGTGATATACATAGGTGAGTACATCGGCTATTTGCTCTGGGGTAAGCGGTTGTGGAGGCATTACGCTGTTGTACTGTTTTCCATTTACAGTAATTCCTCCTGTATGCCCTTTCAGTACGGTCTCTATAGCTCTATCTACATCGGCATTGAGGTAGTCGGCTTTTGCTAAAGGCGGAAAAGCCCCTTCCAAGCCTTGTCCTTGCACCTGATGACAAGCAATACAAGTGCGTTGGTACACTTTTTTACCATCTTCTATCTGTTGTGCTAGCGTTTTATTACTTGTTTCTTTAATAGAGGTAGCTTCGTTAGTGGTCACTTGACTATTTGTTACTTTAGCTTGATAAGGTACGGGCTCTTGCTTGCCATAAATAACTGGATTTTCACGTCCTTGAGCAATGAGCTGTCCTAGTGCACCTTTATTGAAAGCGCGGAAAATAGCGTGGTCTACCAAAGTATAAGAACCGGGTATTTCTACCTTAAACTCTACTATGGCTGCCCCACCTGCCGGAATAACAGTTGTCTGTACGTTTTCATTTACGAGCTTACCTCCTTCTACCTGCACTCGGTCAAAGATTTCGCCTATTACGTGGAAAGAAGAGATAAGGTTAGGTCCTCCATTCCCTACAAAAAGGCGCACTGTTTCACCAGCGTTCACCGTAAGGGCTTTATCGCCTGTGAGGGCACCTACTTTACCATTGAAAAGCACATAATCAGGCTTTTCGGCAAGGGCTTTCTCCTGACTAAAGGCTTGTAATCCTTGGGCTCCGTAGTCTCCTTCTGTATAGAAATCGCCTTGCATTACATAGTATTCCATATCCACTGGGGGCAGACCGCCTTCGGGCTCTACCAATATAAGTCCGTACATACCATTAGCAATATGTAGAGGCACAGGGGCTTGAGCGCAGTGATAAACGAATAACCCTGGGTTGAGACACTTAAAAGTGAAAGTACGCTGCTGCCCTGGGGCTACTAACGATGCATCAGCACCGCCTCCTGTACCCGTTACAGCGTGGAGGTCGATATTGTGTGCTAATTTGTTATCAGGGTGATTTTTGAGAGTGAATGATACTTCATCGCCTACACGAGCACGGATAAAATTTCCAGGTACCGTACCGCCAAACGTCCAAAAAAGGTATTTAGTGCCATCTGCCAATTCGCCTTCTTTTTCTATGATTTCGAGGGTAACGCTTAGTTTAGTAGCCTTGCGATTTCCTACAGGGGCAGGTACGAAAGGAGGTGAAGTGAGTTGTGCTACCATTTCTCCTTCTACAGGGATTTCAGCAGTATTAGTATAAGTACTATTTTCATCGCCACAACTCCATAGTAGCGGTATACATATAAGTGAAGATATAATTTTTTTCATTGAAAAGTTGAACTGTTAATTGGCTGCAAATATAACACTTTTTTTTAAGATATGGTCATCTTGTAATGAAATTAATGTCTTAGTTCTTCGTCTTTTGTATTTGTAATTATTATTTTGTCATCAGCTTCTTTTTCAAAATCTTCAGTCTGATGACTTATAATAAATATAGTACTTTTGGTTGTAGTCAGAAATGAGAGTACTTCTTGCTTCATAATAGCTCTCATAGTAGCATCAACTGATGAAAAAGGTTCATCAAGTAGTGTAATAGAGGCTTTTTGTGCTAAAGTACGCGCTAAGGCTACTCGTTGCTGTTGTCCTCCTGATAGTTGAGTTACTTTTCGGTTTTTTAGCTGCTCCATTTTGAAGTTTTCGAGCAACAGACTTATATAAGCAGGGTCTTTTTGCTTTTGGGCAAAGGCGATATTCTCCCAGACCGTCATATTCGGAAAAAGAGCATACTCTTGAAACATCAGAGCTATATTGCGTTGTTGGGGCGGTAGGTTGATATTCTTTTCAGTGTTTAACAATATTTTATCACCTACACGAAAGAAGCCTCGATCTGGTTTTATAAGTCCCGCCAAAATGCGGAATAGGGTCGTTTTGCCTATGCCCGAAAGTCCTGATAGTTGTACTAAAGCACCTTCTTTTACAGTTTTGTTTACCAATAGGTCTTTAGCTCCTTCTGAAGTGTAAATAGTATGTGAAATGTCTATAGTAATCATAGGTAATTTGTATTTTGTCTTTTGTTAATACTGAAAATAACCAATAGCAGTATAAATGAAATAGCAAATAATATCAGAGCGTATTGGTCGGCAAGCTCATAGTTGAGTGCTTGCACTTGGTCATACAGTTCTATTGAAGCTACTTTTGTCTCGTTAGGAATGCTACCACCAATCATCAGTACGATACCAAATTCGCCTATACAATGAGCAAAAGTAAGTGCTAAACCTGTTATAATAGAAGGTTTTATATTAGGTAAAAGTACACGCCAAAAGGTTGTCCATTTGCTTTTTCCTAAGGTATAAGCTGCTTCTTTCAGTTGTTTAGGTAGTGCTGTAAAACCATTTTGTAGGGGCTGAATCATAAAGGGTAAATTAGCTACTATACTAGCCATTACCACTCCTTCAAAAGTGAAAGCCAGCTGTATCTCAAATGTCTCACTTAAGTATTTTCCTAATCCGCGTGTAGGGCTAATAAGTAATAAGAAATAATAACCTAATACGGTAGGGGGGAGTACCATAGGCATACATAATAAGGCTTCGAATAGTACTTTACCTTTAAATTTGCTATATGCTAACCAATATGATACTGGTAGGCTAAAAATGAATAAAATGGCAGTAGTAATAACTGCCATTTTACCCGTTAATAATAAGGTTTTTATAAATTCTTCCATTATTTTAGTTCGTAACCGTGTTTTTTCCAGATAGGTTTAGCTTTTTCACTTAGTAAATAGTCTAAAAAGGCTTGTGCAAGTGCGGTATTCTTATCTTTTATTACTACACCAGCTTGCGCTATAGGAGTACATTCTTCATTAGTGAGTATGTAGTACTTGCCTTGTTTACCCTTCATCTCTGGTGCTAAAATAGTAGAAAGGGCTACAAAACCAACTTGAGCATTGCCAGTAGAAACGAATTGTGCTGTTTGATTGATGTTTTCACCCCATACTATTTTAGATTCTATACCGTTATATAGTCCTAATTTTTGTAGGGTTTCTACAGCATTTTTACCATAAGGGGCTAATTTAGGATTAGCAATGGCTATACGACTTACTTTAGGGTTTTCTAAAGTAGCTTTAATACCTTTTTTTACATTGATATTCATACTCCAAAGGGCTACTTTACCATAGCAGTACACTACTGATTTTCGGTGCCCGAAGCCTTTGCTAATAACTTCTTCAGGGAATTTAGTGTTAGCGGCTAAAAACAAATCGAAGTTAGCACCATTTACTATTTGTTGAGTTAGTGTTCCTGAAGCACCAAATACAATGTCTATCTGGGTATCTTTGTGCGATTTTACGTATTGTTGTTTGAGTTCTTCTAATACATAGCGAAGGTTAGCTGCTGCTGCTACAGTTATCTTATCAGCTGCGAAACTATAAGCATTGATGAGTAATGCTAAAACGAGGGTTAAAATAATTTTTGATATTCTTTTCATTGTTTAATAATATTAAAAGTTAAACATAGCACGTGCTTGTAGCATACCTATATTTTTGTCGTTCTTTGTTTTGCTTGTCAGGTTAGTATAGGTGTACGAAAGCATTAGTTGGGCATATTTGTTTATTACATAGTTAGCTCCTAATGTATAGTTGCGCATTTGTACCCCACCGCTTACACCATTAGTGTTAATACCACTATATAGGTCTGTCCAGCTAACGCGCGCTACCGCTTCTACATTTCCTGCTTTGTTAAGCCCTTTTAGTACGGCTTTTTGGTTGTCGTATTTGTAATTGCCGTTGAAAGTATATCCTGTTTCTACATAAGCAGATTGGTACTCTGCAGTTCCAGATGTCTTTTTATTTACAAAAGTTTTCATATACTCTCCTCTTATAAAGAAATCTGAGTTGTGATACATACTTTCAACTCCAAAACGGTAACTATTTTTAGGGTCTAATATATTTATCGTGGCACCTATTTTGTTAGCACTTGGCAATACATTGGTTTCTAGAGGAGAAGAAACCGAAAGAGTATAAGAAGCTGTTTTATAAGTGTTTATAATAGCAAAACGCTGGCTGGTTCCTATCTGAAGGGTACTGTTTTCATCAGCAATAGGTTTGTAAATGTAACGCCCAGAGAGTACTATTCCTGAAGTACCACTATTTTGGTCATTATAAGGACGCTCACTAAAAATACCTGTGTGAGTAAAGAATTTAGGATTTGCATAATAGTAAGTAAGTCCTAAAAGTCGACCGCCCCCTAAAGCATTATGATAATTAGGACGTTGTATAAAGTGATATGCCATACGTCCTGTGTTAGTAGTCATTCCGAAGGGCTCCCACTGATAGCCAAAACGCAAAGCTTTATACACTCCTTCTTCATTTTTAAAAGTGTAGCGCACCCATAAGTCGCGTGTGCGATTAGCTCCTGTAGGTGATGCAAAATCAAAATCGGCATAGGCATCCCATTGATCTACTTTGAAGCCTACACGTACACGGGCTTCAGTAATCTTAGTACCTGAAGGTATCTCAGCTTTATCATCGGCATAATACACAGCATCAGCCATAAAACGTGTACCAAGTGTCGCTTTTACATCGCCACTAGTGAATGAAACTTGTGAAGAAGCGGTATAGAAACCTCCTAAAACGCTTGCTAATAATAAGAATTTTTTAGTCATAAAATGATATATTTAAAATTAGTTTTTATTTCAGTTTTAATCGTTATGATTTAATAAGCTATACGATGTCTAAAAATATAAGGCTTATAGATAGCCTTATTACTCTTTTTCAAGCGGCAAATGTACAACCTTTTTTTATATTTACAAAAAAAAATTAACCACCTATCTTTATCATACTGCGGTTTACCATTTTTTGACTATCCACTGTATTGATTTCGGTGAACTGACCTCCTTTTTCTTTGTGTTTGCGCCATACCCCTTCCTTTATGAGGTTGCTTATGTCCTTGCCTTGTCGATAGAGCTTAAGCAAGTCAAACTCTTCTGCGCCAAAGAGGCAATTTTTCATCTTTCCGTCAGAGGTCAGCCTTATACGATTGCAGCCACCACAGAATGCGTTGCTCATAGTCGATATAAACCCAAAAATTCCTTTGCTATCTTCTGTAAGACGGTATTTTCGAGAGGTGTCGTGTTTTTCATCTACTAACTTTATATAATTGTATTCTTTAGCAATTGTACTGAGCATTTCATTTACCGAAATTACTTTTCCTCGTTCCCAAGTATTACCGTAAAAAGGCATAAACTCTATAAAGCGCATCTCTATAGGGTATCGATGCGAAAGGGCTACTAATGGTAGTAATTCATCGTCATTTATCCCCCTCATTATCACAGCGTTTAGCTTTACCTTGAACCCTAAATCTATACTGCGCATTATATTTTCCCATACTTGAGGCAGCAGGTCTCGTTTGGTTATTTGTTTAAAACGCTCTTGCTCTAAAGAGTCAATGCTGATGTTTAGATGTTGTACATTGTGAACTTTCAATAGGTTAAAATACCTATCGAGCAGCACTCCATTAGTAGTAACTCCTAATGAGATATTTAGGGTAGCTAACTTTTGTATAATTTCATCAAAGTCTTGTCGTACGAGAGGTTCTCCTCCGGTGATACGTATTTTATTAATGCCAAATTGTTCTACAAATATTTTTGAAATACCAAAGATTTCATCACTATTCATTAGTTTAGAAGAAGGACTACTAGTGAAAGGTTCGTTTGGCATACAGTATAAACAACGAAAATTGCAGCTATCCGTAATGGATAGCCGCAAATATGTGTGTTTTCGTCCAAATGCATCGGTGAGATTAGTACTCATACTCTTCTTCTTTTTCGTCTCCTTTTAGTATTTTTCCCGTCTTAATCATTGGTATATAACGTAAGAAGAACAATAAGCATAAGAATATTACTACAGAGCCTATAGCTGACCACGTAGCAAATTCTTGTACATTGATCTCTGTATTAT
>NZ_KN390010.1:0-13523 GCF_000213295.2 Capnocytophaga sp. oral taxon 329 str. F0087 | reverse complement strand
CAGATATAGAGCTTTGTTGATAGTACCAAATAGCAACCACATTTGCATACCAGTAAGTAGTATGTAAATGCCAATGATAAAAGCTAACATATCATTTACACGAGTAGTAGCTTTTTGTATAGGTTTTTTTCTAATTGCCATAACATCAAATTGTTAATTGTTAATTAAGAGTGTGCTTTGTGGTTGATTTGTTGTTCGTATGTGTAATCTTCCACAAATATTTTGCCGTCTTTTACCACTACGTTTAGGCGTGGTAGAGGGCGTGGCGGAGGTCCTTGCAGTACCTTACCATCTTTGGCGTCAAAAAAGCCGTGATGACAAGGACATTCTATCATTCCGTGCTCATGATCGTAAATTACCGAACAAGAAAGGTGGGTACATTTTTGTTCGTATACACGCCAATCGTCTTCTGCTAAGCGTATTAGCATATACGGATTGCGGTGGTCGCCATCTACATAGAAGGTCTTTTGCGTTCCTACTTTTAGCTCTGATGCATTGCATACAAAGTAATCTTTAATCACTTTCCGCTTATGGAAAAAGTTGAATACAGGTATGAATACATTTACAGCTGCCATAATTCCAGAGAAGAGCGTAATGACTTTTAAGAAGTCGCGTCTCGCTACATAGCCTGCTTCAGTCTTCTTAATCGGAAAGTCTGCTTTCCAGTCGGGTATGTTTTTATTTTCGTCTGCCATTTTTTTAGTGTTTTTTGTAATTAAAATACCTTAATCTCTTCACTGCCCTTAGGCATCATTAGGTTTACCTTAGTAGTTACTACCTCTTCGCCAAAGATAAACTTCTTAATAGGGGTACTATTAGGGCGTTTTTTAGCCACATTTTCTTTGGTGTCAAAAGTAAGTGCTCCACTTGGACATACCGTAGCACACATAGGCTTTAAGCCTACGCTGGTACGGTCGTAACACATATTGCACTTCATCATTAACAGTGCATTTTGGTCAGGTATCTTAGGTACACCGAATGGACAGCTAAGCACGCAGTTAGCACAACCGATACATTTTGATACATCAGCTGAGTGTACAATACCGTATTCATCTTTCACTATAGCATCTGCTGGACATACATTGGCACAGATAGGGTCATCACAGTGCATACATACTTGCACAGTAGTTTGTACAGTCTCGCGCCTGTCTACATAGTGAATATGAATCATTGAGGTCTCTCCATTGGTTTCGCATTCTGCACAAGCCATCTCGCAAGAGTGACAGCCTATGCAACGCTGCATGTCCAAGAAGAACTCCATATCATTGAATTTTTTAAATTGTTCTGCCATTGAATTTTGTTTTTACTCTTTTTGTATACTCTTTTTTACTTAGTTAGGGATAGGGGTGTCACCCTCTGCAAATAGCACATCTCTACTTCTGTAGGCATATTCAGCAGAGTCTTTGGCTTTCTTCTCTCCTGTTTTCTCTATCTTGCAGGCACATACTTTAAACTCAGGCATCTTAGAGATAGGGTCAAGACCTTCTAATCCTACAGTGAGCTGGTTTACAGAGTTCACGCCTCCCCAGTGATAAGGTACAAATATTGAATCTTTGCGGATTGTTACTACTACATTAGCAGGGAATACTGCTGAGTTGCGGCGAGTAGTAATACGCACCAAGTCGCCTTCTTCTATACCATATTTCGCTGCCAACTCAGGGTGTATTTCCATTAATGGTTCTGGGTAAATATCTACCAATTTACCAATACGGCGTGTTTGGGTACCACTTAAGTACTGGCTTACTACACGTCCTGTAGTGAGTACTACTGGATAGTCAGCATCTGGTTCTTCTACCGGTGGCTGATAAGGGGTAGGGTTAAAGTGAGCCTTACCGTCGTTAGTCTTAAATTTACGGTCTTCCCAAAGACGCGGTGTACCTGGGTGGTCAAGACTTGGGCATGGCCAGAAAACGCCCATATTCTTTTCTACTTTTTCGTAAGTAATACCGTAGTAATCAGCATATGAACCTTTCGAAATATGGCGAATTTCATTAAATATATCCTCGGAAGTAGGGAAGTTGAACTTATCTTCCTGACCAAGGCGTTTTGCTAATTCTTTAAGAATTTCAATATCGCGTTTAGCTTTTCCAGGAGGGGTTACAGCTCCCGAAATACGTACTACACGTCCTTCGGAAGTAGTGGTAGTACCTTCTTCTTCTTCTTGCAAAGAGCCTGCTAATACAATGTTAGCGTGACGCAATGTTTCTGAAAGGAAGAAATCAATACCTGTGTAAAATTCGAGCTTTTCTAAGGCACTTTTTACGTATTTGTTATTAGGTAAAGAGATAATAGGGTTGAAGCAGATAGAAAGTAACCCTTTAATTTCTCCTTTGTTGATAGCATCAATAATTTCGTAAGCACTGAGTCCTTTACGTGGTAGTTCCGATTCAGGAATACCCCAAAAATCAGCTACTATCTGGCGGTGTTCAGGGTTTTCTATATCGCGGTTACCAGGTAGCTGGTCGCATTTGTGTCCGTGTTCACGTCCTCCTTGTCCGTTTCCTTGTCCGGTAATAGTACCATAACCGCAATAAGGTTTACCAATACGTCCAGTTGCTAATACTAAGTTGATACAGCTTAACACGTTGAGTACCCCTTTGCGGTGTTGCTCAATACCGCGTGCATGTACTAAGAATGAGGTTTTTGCTTTACCCCACATCTCAGCAGCTTTGTATATCAATTCTTTAGGAACACCAGTTATCTTTTCGCCCCATTCAAGTGTGCAGTGTTCTACTGTTTTAGCAGTTTCTTCCCAACCTGAAGTGTAGTTGTCTATAAAGTCATGGTCTAACCAATCGTTGTCAATAAGTACTTTTAGCATAGTACTCATAAGGGCAGTGTCGGTACCAGAGCGCAAAGGTAGGTGTACATCGGCAGTACGTGCTAAAGGAATTACACGAGGGTCAATTACTATAATTTTTGCTCCATTATCGCGGGCTTCCCATATACGATAAGTAAGTACAGGAAAACATTCAGAGATATTAGCTCCTGTTATGATAATCACTTCAGCGTGAGCAAGATCAGCCCACGAGTTAGATGATCTATCCATACCAAAAGCTTTCTTATTACCAGCTCCGGCACTCACCATACAAAGCCTTCCGTTATAGTCTAAGTTAGCTGTTTTGAGGGCTACACGAGCAAATTTTCCTACTAAATAACTTTTTTCGGTAGAAAGTGATACGCCTGAAAGCATTGCAAAGGCATTTCTGCCATATTGCTCTTGTATGCGTTTTATTTCACTTACTACAGTGCTGTAAGCTTCTTCCCATTCTATAGGTACGAAGCCTACACCTTCTACGCGTTTTATAGGTTGTAGTAGGCGGTCAGGGTGGTTATCTTGCATATAACGTTGCACTCCTTTAGGGCAAAGACGTCCTTCGTTAAAAGGGAACTCTCTCCAAGGTTCAAAACCTACTACTTTTTTGTTTTTTATTTTGAGTTTGATACCACACTGCAACCCGCAAAAACAACAGTGTGTTTTTACAAGTTCGTCAGGGGTTTGTGAGGCGCGCGCCTTAGCACTCTCTTTTGTCATATAGTGCTTATGGGGCCCCCACTTTGCTATAATTTCGTCTACGGGTACGGGTAACGTTGCCATAATTTTCTCTTTTTAAAATAATGAATTAGGAAATTAACCAAAGAAACTACCCGCTTCTTCACGGGCTTTAAGGTGTGCTTTAGCTAGCATACAGCGTTTGCCTTCAGGACTATACTCTAAGTAGCTCATTCCTTCTTTGTTTTCTAATTTGAATCCGAGCTCTTTTGTCACCTCTTTTAGGTCGTTTATCTGCATTTTGCAAGCGTACTCTTCCTTGGTGTGTGGACATACTTGCATCCCTTCTTTAGCCCCTTTTAGGCGGTATACATTTGCCCCTATCTGGGCAGGACGCTGAAATATATGGAAGAATTTACCAAAAGGTATCCACATTAGGAACATCGCTACTGCAATGGCGTGGGTAATAGCCATAAACTGACTCATTTTGCCTTCTAAGAATGAGTAATCAAACCAAATACCCAATCCAGTTACTGATACAACTATCAGCAATATAAGGGGCAACCAATCGCGCTCAAACCATTGGCTTGCCATCTGCCCTTCATCTACAAAGCGACGATGCATCATTATAGCAGAACCTATAATGACCATTATGGCAGTCCATACTAGAATGTGGAAGAGGAATAAGGCTACAATAGTACCCAATTTAAAAGTCATTACTGAAAAGCCCATAAAATGGGTTTCATACATATCGGTAGTGCCGGGAACTAAGGTGAAGTGCATCCATCCGAAGGTAAGCCCAAAGGTTACAGCGAATGAAATCAAGCAACCTACAGATAGCAAGAAGTGCCCCAACCAGCGCATTTTGCTACGTGGCATTAAGAATTTCTGCAATAGTAGGTTTTTAAAAGTTAGCCTACCATAGTCTTTCAGTTGTGCCCAATAATCTTTGCTGCGCAACAGCTGCCAAGTGCGTTTCCAATACTTTTGGGTAGGGGGGCGTTGTAGCCAAACACTATGCTTATAAGCTATCCCAAAAGTCATACTGATAGTACCAAAAAAGTATATCATCAGGGCAGCATCGTAGTTCTGTAGGTTTACAGAACCTATTACCGTAATAGCTATTACTATCAATGTAGCAATAACAGCATTGCGGAATGCTTTCTTGTTTATTTTGGTGAAAATACTGAACATATAATTTTGTTTTACTCTTTGGGGGCAAAGATACAAATAAGAAAGTGAATTACAAACAGTTTTTGTAATTTAGAACCGTTCGTAATTCACTTGTTTTGTTTTAATTCCTTGTGATATAAGGTAATTATCTCTTTTTTAAAATCAGTCTAACTTGGTCTCTCACATCCTTTGCGAGTATAGAAGTGCCAGTTTATCCATGTAGCTACTACACATAGGGCGAAAACACACCAGAAGAAAGGTTTAGAAGTACCAAACCAAGCACGTGATTGTGGTATCATTATATTGAAAATGAAAGGCCCAAAAGCAGCTACAGCAGCTGTCCAACCTATTACCCCTGCAGACTTACGTGGAGAAGCTGCAAAGATGGTAGGGTATTGCTTAAAGGTAGCAGCATTACCTACACCTGTAAAGAAGAAGATAGCCATAATGATAATAAAGAACATTGGGAATTGATCTGCTGAAGTAGGGGTTAGATAACCTCCTAAAATGAGGATAGCAAAAAGAATGCCCATTGCAATACCAGTGATATGTGTAAGAATAGCACCGCCAAACTTGTCGGCTACTTTACCAAAAAGCACTCGCATAGCAGAGCTGATAAGAGGGCCATAGAAGGCATAGTGCAGTGGCTCAAGCGTATTGTCTAATGGTACGTACATATTCTTAATCATTAATGGGAATGCAGCAGAAAGACCTGCAAAAATACCAAAAGTCATAATATATGTAACAGTGCAGTACCAAGTGTGCTTGTCGCCAAAGATGTCTAACTGTTCTTTAAATGATGCTTTTACAGGAATACTCTTTAGTGAGAACCAAGCCCAAATACCTACTAAGAAAAGCGGCAATACATAGATGAACGCTACGTTTTCTAAGAAAATAGTTTTACCGGTAGTCAATACTGTTTCTCCTCCTCCTAAGAAAGAGAAGATACTTAGGCTGATAACGATAGGCGAAAGCAGCTGTACAAGGCTCACCCCAAAGTTTCCTACCCCAGCCTGTATGCCTAAAGCGGTACCTGATAGGCGTTTAGGGAAGAACAAAGAGGTAGATGGCATATAAGAGGAGAAATCACCACCACCAATACCTAGTAAGAAGCCTATCAGCATAAAGTAGCCGTAAGACGAACTAGGATCCATTACTGCAAAGCCGAGCATTAGCAAGGGGATAATCTTTAGCAATGCACTGATAGACACTACTTTTTGTGTTCCGAAAATAGGAATTAAAAAAGTGTTCAATATACGCAAAAGACCTCCTGCTAATCCTGGCATAGCAGCTAACCAAAATAGTTGGTCATCACTGAACTGAAAACCTATTTTTGGTAACTGTACTACTACAGCACTATATAGAAACCAACACGCAAACGACATTGTAAGCGCAATAGTGGTAATTGTAAGCGTTCTATTCGCTATTTTCTTACCTGTAGATTGCCAGAAAGCTTCATTTTCTGGCTCCCATTTTTCTAACCATTTACTCATATGTAATTAATTCTAAATTGTGAATTTTCAAAAATTATTCAATTTTATTTTGTAGCTCTGGAGCTGCTTTTTTGTTTAGTTTGTTGATAGTGCGATGCATCCAGTACAAGCACACAGCTGAAGTGAAGAACACGAATATCCACGAGCTTGTCCATAAGCCGGTAAAGTCGAGTAGGTAACCAAAGAGGATAGGGCCTATAAAGCCTCCAAGCCCTCCGATAAGTCCTACCATACCTCCTACGATACCAACCTCATTAGGGAAGTATTCTGGTATGTATTTGTATACAGCAGCTTTTCCGATACCCCACATAATACCAATGAGGATTACCAAGATAGTGTATACCCATAAGTGCGCCTCAAATTTGATAAGCGTTTGTCCTTGGGCTATTACCTCTTTTTTCTTTACTTGTTGATTTTCTTTTACAAGGGCTTCTTGCCACGAATAACTTTTTGGGAAAATGTAGTTACCGTCTTTTATTTCAGGTTTTTCTGTTAGTTGTATTACTTCACCAGTGGCGAGGGTAATAGCATTTCCTTCTACTTTTTCTACAGTAGTATTCTTTTTAGCTGCAACTCCTTTTCCTGGAGTAAGGATTTCCATCTTAGGAAGCATTAGCAATCCACCTATGATAAGTGAAGAAAGAAGAACCCAATGCATTACGGCGCGAGCGCCAAACTTATCTGACAGATAGCCTCCTAAGGCTCTGATTACTCCACTAGGCAAACTAAAAGCAGAAGCAAGCATACCTCCTAATATCAAAGAGGTGCTATATACGTTGATGTAGTAAGGTAATAACCATTGTGAGAAAGCTACAAACAGACCAAACACTAAGAAGTAGTACAAGCCAAAGCGCCATACCCTTGTTGATTTAAGAGGAGTGAGCATTTCGTGCATTGACTTAGGGGCTTGAGCTGCTTTTTTGTTTTTAGTAAATAGCAAAAATGCTAATCCCATTATTAAAATTACAACCCCATAGATTACAGGTAGCCAACGCCATCCTTCGGGGTCGTTAGCTGTAAGCATTTTGAGCAATGTAGGGGCTAAAAAGGTAGTAATAGCAGCACCTGCATTTCCCATACCAAAAATACCGAGAGCACGCCCTTGCCAGTTCTTAGGATACCATACCGAAGTAAAGGCTACTCCTACGGCAAAACCTGTACCTACCATACCGAAAAGAATACTCAAGATGAAGTACATCCAATACGAATTGACAAAGTGCATCAAAAAGAAAGGAATCGCACAGAAAATGAGTAGTGAACTAAATACAGGTTTACCTCCGTATTTGTCGGTTAACATCCCCATTAAGGGTCTGAAAATAGAGCCAGAGAGTATCGGTAAGCCCAATAGCCAACCGGTCTCTACCACACTCCAATTGAAAACACTGTTGTCTACCAAATAGGTTACTAATACCCCATTGAGTGTCCAACACGCAAAACAAATAGTGAATGCTAAGGTGTTTAACGTCAGCACAAAGTGAGACGTACGTAAAGATGTTGTAGAATTCATTATATTAAAAAAACTATTTAAGTATTAATCTGGGTGCAAAAATAGAACTTTTCTTGTAAAAGAAAAATAAAAGATAAAAAAAGATAATGATTTTTATGTTAATTCTTTGTACAAAGCCTCATACATAGGTATTATTTTATTCTCGTCAAAACGCTCAGCTACTTTTCGAGCTCCTTTTTTAAATTGTGCTAAGCGCGTGGTATCTTCTAATATATAGATAGCTCTTGCTGCCATTGTAGCTACATCTCCTATAGGGCATAAATATCCTGACACTCCTTCTTCATTTACTTCAGACAAGCCTCCAGCATTGCTTGATACTACGGGGACGCCCGCTGCCATTGCCTCTAAGGCTGAAAGTCCAAAACTTTCTGAGGCTGAGGGCAATAAAAACAAATCTGACATACAAAGTATGCGGTCGATGTCCGAGGTGTTTCCTAAGAAAAGAACTTTGCTTTTGATACCTAAATCTTTGCACAGTTGGTCGGCAGTCTCTCTTTCGGGACCATCGCCTACCATTATTAACTTAGCAGGTAGTTGCTGTTGTATGCCGTAGAATACTCTTACAACATCATCTACACGTTTTACTTTTCTAAAGTTACTTATATGAGTTACTATCAGCTCATTAGGTTTTGCCATTACCGACCGTTTGCACGGAATTATTTCGTTAGGTTTCTTTAAATCTATAAAGTTAGGAATTACCTTTATGTCTTTATGTATGTTAAAAAGTCTGAGTGTGTCTTGCTTTAGGCTTTCTGATACTGAGGTTACTACATCTGACTCATTGATGCTAAAAGTTACCGCTTCTTTATAAGTAGGGTGATTGCCTACTAAAGTAATATCAGTACCGTGTAAGGTAGTTACCATAGGTACTTCTATTCCTTCGCGTTTGAGCATCTGCTTAGCCATATAGCCTGCGTATGCGTGTGGAATAGCGTAGTGTACGTGTAGTATATCGATATTATAGGTTTTTACTACGTATGCCATTTTGCTTGAGAGGGCTAACTCGTATGGTTGGTAGTGAAACAAGGGGTACTCTTCTACATGCACTTCGTGAAAATGAATATTCATCTCTAAGAAATCCAATCGTACAGGGTAACTATAGGTTATAAAATGCACTTGGTGTCCTTTGCGGGCTAAGGCTACCCCCAACTCAGTGGCTACTACGCCACTGCCCCCAAAAGTAGGGTAGCATACTATTGCTATGTTCATATCTCTTAAATTAAAAAATTAGGTCAAGCATATTGCCTGACCTAAAAATAAATCATTCTATACTATTATTTTGATTTTCCTTGGTTAGCTACACTGTTGATAGCAGCAGCTATAGCTTCTTGGTCGCCTAAATAATAGTGTTTGATAGGCTTTAAGTTAGCATCGAGCTCGTATACCAAAGGCACTCCGGTAGGAATGTTCAATTTTAGTATTTCTTCTTCTGAAAGACCATCTAAGTATTGTACTAACGAACGCAAGCTGTTACCGTGTGCAGCTATGATTACGCTTTTGCCAGCTTTGATATCTGGAGCAATAGATTCAAACCAGATAGGTAGCATACGGTCATAGCAGTCTTTTAAGCTTTCACCTGGAGTTTTTTGTTCTTTGCTTAGGGCAGCATAACGGCGGTCATGTGATGGGTGACGCTCATCGCTTTCTTCGATGAAAGGTGGACGTACATCATAAGAGCGTCTCCACAATAGCACTTGGTCTTCGCCATATTTAGCAGCAGTTTCTGCTTTGTTTAAGCCTTGTAGTGCTCCGTAGCTCTTTTCGTTAAGTCTCCAACTCTTGTAGGTAGGAACCCATAGGTCGCCCATAGCTTCTAAAGCGTTGTTAAGAGTTTTGATAGCGCGTTTTAGTACAGAGGTGTAAGCTACATCAAATTTGAAGCCTTCTTCTTTCATTACACGACCTGCTTCGCGTGCTTCTTGTACTCCTTGCTCTGTTAAATCTACATCTTGCCACCCTGTGAATAGGTTGAGCTTGTTCCATTCACTTTGTCCGTGGCGTAAAAGTACTACTTTATACATATATCTCTAAAAATTTATTTTATTATTCTTCTTTATTGCCTCCTAATCCTTTTAAGAAATTGCCTAATTGCTTTTTAGCTTCTTTCTTAGCCTCTTCTTTGGCGCGTTCTTTTACATCATTTTTCACCTTGGTAAGGGTACTGTCTTTGTTCTTCATCAGTCCGCCTATAGCGTTGGTTACTTCGGCAGCGGTGCCAGTACCTGTTTTAGTAGCTATTGCATCGCGGAGGGCATCGGTACCCTTGTTAGCAAGATTATTGATTTGGTTTTTAGCTATTTGGGTAGCTAAATCTTTTACTACAGTTTTGATGTCAGTGCTTACCTCTGGCTTTTTAAAGGTACCCCCTACGGTAGCTACTACAGGTAAGTTGGTTATCTTCTTTTGGTTTTCAGGGGTTAGCTTAGTAAGTAGGTTTTCAGCTTCTTTGCCCAACATTTGAGGAGGTACATTGAAGAGGAGTTTGTAGTTCATTTGTTGGTCGAAACCGTGACTACCTGCCACTTCTATAGCTACATCTTTGTATTTTAGGGTGAAAGGTTTAATTTTTACTTTTCCATCTTCAAAATCAACGGCTGCTTTTATGTCTTTTAGGTTTAGATTTGATAGGTTAAGACCTGTAAACTGAGAGTCTAAAGCAGAGAGTAGGGGAGAGGCTTCACTTATTACCTTTGAGTCGATAAGAGAGGCAAATAGGTCGCCCGAAATAGTGTTGATTTCAGGGGTTAAGTCTGATTTTAGCTTTCCTTTTACCTTTATTACAGTATTTACTTTTCCTTGTACTACCTTAGCTATAGGCGCTATCTTTTCGAGCATAGTTATTTGAGTGAAAGCCTCGGCTATATTTAATTTGCTAAGATTTAGATTTACGTTAAAAGTAGGTGTTGCTTCTTTGGTTGAAACATCTCCTGCAAGAGCTATATTACCACCAAAGATATCTGTTTTTAGGTTTTCTAAAGCTACTTTTTCATCTTTGATGATGAGCTTGCCTGATACGTTGCTCAGTGTTAGATTGTCGTATAACACAGTACCAGCCTTGGCACTAAGGGTACAGTCTAAGAAAGCGGGTACTTTGATAGCTGATGCGGTAGTGCTGCTTTGTGTAGCTTTAGCAGTTGTAGCAGTAGCCGTTGTAGCTGGACTACTTGAAGCTGTAGCGGGCTGCATAAAATCATTGACTACTAATTTGTTAGATGATAGATTGAAGTTTCCTTTCAATATTTCTTTCTTGAAAACAAATCCGTATAAATTGTCTATAGTACCATTTAAATGCAGGTCGGTGCTGCCAGTGCGAGCATCAAAAGCAGAAAGCCCTATATGTGAAGGATTGAAAGCCATACTAAGTTGGTCTATATGAAAAGGTTTAACAAACTCTTCGCCCTCATATACAAATTGAGCTAATGATAGGTTGCCTTGAGCTTTGATATTTTGGTAGTTTTTTGTTTCTACAGACTTCATATCGAGCTGTGTTGCTATATCAGCCTTTAGGATACCGGCTAACTTCTTGTCTAATGAAATAGGGTAAGCCTGTGATAGGTTTGCTAAGTTTATAGTTCCTTTTGCAGCTAGATCAACAAAAGGATTCACTAACATATTGCTAACATTTGCTTTTGCCCAGAATACATCTTGGTCTATGCGCATTGCAAATTTATTGAGATTCACTTTGGTGTCATTAGTAATACCTGTAGCATTGTTTACTTTTAAATCTATGCTAATGTCTTTAATAGTTTTTGGTAAATCGGGGTATTTGACAGTAGCGTTATCAGCAAACATTTCGAGCCCAAAAGTAGGGATTTTGTCGCCTACCATATCGCCTTTGGCAAATCCTTTTAGGGTGAGGTTGCCGGTAGTTTTTACATTTTCTATACTTTTACTGTATTCCTCTGGTATAAGAGCTAAAAAGTTTTGAAAAGTATTAGTAGGGGTGCTAAAAGTAAGGTCGTAGCGTTGCCCTTCTTCTAAAAGCTGAATAAAGCCATTAAAAACTAAGTCTAAACGGTTTACTGTAGCTTTATTCTCTTTGAAAGTGTATTTTTGGTTCTTTAGGTCGATGCCTAATAAGGCTTGTAGCGTGATAGGCACACGATTCATAAAAGTACTTTTATCCATTGCAAAAGTAAAGTTTGCCTTAGTTTGGGTGTCTAAGTCGAGTACCTCTTCTGCGAAATTCCCTTTTCCACTGTGGTAGATATCGGCTATTTCCATAAATATATTGCCATCGTCCATCTTAAAGGTGAATTTCAGATTTTCAACATTATAGCTTTGTATGTCCAATTTGATAGGAGCCGATTCCTCTTCAGGAGTATCTGATGGGATAGCAATATCGAAGTTGCCAGCCCCCTCTTTATTGAAATGAATATAGGCTGAAGCGTCTTTTACATTAGCCCCCAATAGGTTATAGTTGCCTGCCATTAAGTCTTTTACACTTAAGGTAACATCTATATGTTTGGCAGCAAAAAGCGTATCGCCCACGAAAGGTTCTTTGTTTACTAAAGCAAAATCGCTAAGGGTTATCTGTGCTTTTGGGAAACTCTTAAAGAGACTGATATCTACATCAGCCAATGATAGATTGGCTTTTAAGTTTTTGTTCACCATTTCGATGACTTTTTCTTTAATAGTATCTTTGAAGAAATAAGGAATAGCCACCATTGCTCCTAGAAGCACCACCAGCGTAATTCCGCCCCATTTAAATATTTTTTTTACTATCTTCATATTTTTCTTTTTTTACAGGGCAAAAGTAATAAATAATTATCAATTAACAAGTAGTAATTGACAATTTTTTTCATAATCTAAAATTCAAAATTCTGAATTATTTATTATCTTTGCCGCAAATTATAGAAAATAATGTCAGTACAAGTAACTAATTTAACGAAAATATACGCACAACAGATAGCTGTTAATAAGATAAACTTTCAGTTGCAGAAGGGTGAAATTACAGGCTTTTTAGGTCCGAATGGTGCTGGTAAATCTACCACAATGAAGATGATTACAGGGGCGCTAACCCCTACAGAGGGCAGTATCAGTATCAATGGTATAGATATGCTAAAGCAACCTATTGAGGCACAAAAGATGATAGGCTACCTGCCTGAGCACAACCCTCTGTATACTGAGATGTATGTGCGTGAATATTTGAGTTTTACAGCAGATTTGTACCCTAAAGTGCCTAAGAGTAGGGTAGAAGAGGTCATCGCTCTTACAGGACTTACGCCAGAGAGCAATAAGAAGATAGAAGCTCTCTCTAAAGGTTATCGCCAGCGGGTAGGTTTGGCTTCAGCTCTTATTCACGACCCTGAAATATTGATTTTAGACGAACCTACTACAGGACTTGACCCCAATCAGTTAGTAGAAATACGCCATATCATCAAAGAGCTTGGCAAAACCAAAACCATCTTGCTATCTTCGCATATTATGCAAGAGATACAAGCGGTAGCCGATAGGGTGATAGTACTTCATAAGGGTAATATAGTGCTAGATAAGCCAATGAAAGCCCTACAAGGCAAAGAACAGATAATAGAGGTAGCTTTTGATTTTAGAGTAGAAGAACGATTGTTGCGCAATCTCCCTCATATAATTGCTGCTACTAATGTTTATGATTTTCTATATCAATTGCAGTTTAGTACTTCAGAAGATATGCGCCCTGCTGTATTTGATTTTGCTAAAGAAAACGGACTTAAAATACTTCAAATTAACCACAAACACAACGACTTAGAAGAGCTTTTTATCAGTCTTACGAAATAGAGACAAGAGATGAAATACAAAAGACAAAAGACGAGAGCATCACGCCCTCGTCTTTTGTCTTTTATATTTCGTTTTATATTAGAATTCTGATGTAAAATGC
>NZ_KN390009.1:0-31777 GCF_000213295.2 Capnocytophaga sp. oral taxon 329 str. F0087 | reverse complement strand
GAAGAGTATAGTCTTCGCCTTCTACACCTACTTTTTCTTGACCAACAACTATTCTTCTTTTTAATGAGTTACACCCACTAAAAAACATTAATATACTAATGACAAAGATCGTTAGGATTTGCTTCACGTTCATATTTTGCTTTTTTTCTTGTTCTCGTAAGTTTCTAAAAACTTTAAAAACAAATAAGTTTTGTAAGAAATATCAGAAACAATATAAAATAACAAACAATAACATAGTATGCTGCTTTATAATGTTTCACTATATATTGTTTTAATAACTCTAAAATAAAAATAACTATAGGGATTGCTACTACATTTACTATAAGAATTTCATACCACTGATAATCTACAATACTTTTGCAAAGATATAGGCTACTCAACACAAAATACCCTATAAAGAATGGATTCTTAAGAAACTGCACTACATTGGCTACTGTTTTACCCTCCTTATATTTTTCAGAATATATAAAAGGCACTACTAAATGTAAAGTAATAAGTACTACTATATTCATTAAATAAGAGTCAGCAAAATATTCTTTTTGAAAGTCAAATATGATAACTGACACATACATAATTAATAGCATTACATATAAAGCTATAAATATTTTAGATAAATTTTCTCTTTTCATATTGGTAAAATATTCTTTTAATTAATTAACGTGAGTTAAAAAAGATGTACTTAACTCACGTTAATTAAAACATTAATTTTCAGATTACAAAGATATCTCCTAAGATAGACCTCTTACAAAGAGCACACCATTATAACTTGAATCTATCATTTACATTCCTAAAGGTATATAAAGTGCACATCATCATTCTCACCTTCACTAGCAAAACTAATAATCTCGTTATAGCTATTTAGTACTACCGCTGCTTTATAAAGTACGATACCTTTAGTAAGGTCGTAAATATAAAACGTACCTCCTCTCTCCGAGGGGAAAGGATATAAGTGTTGTTTCTTTCTGAGTATCTTACGTGCTTGGCAAAAGGTTAAGATTTTGTACTTATGCCCCTTTAGTTGTTTTTTTAACTCTAAAAGAAAATTGGTTAGCGCATCCATTTCCTCTTTATCGTGTTCTTTTGTTATTTCCATTAAAGAAAATACATCTTTAATGTTTTCATCATCAGTGTTAAGAAGCGTAGTGATATAATGCTCCACTACCTTTCGTTCTTCTTGCGCGTCATCTGGGGGTACCATTCCCAATAAAGGAATGATAAGAATAGCTATTATAAGATGTTTCATAGTAATATGTTTTCTGTTTTTTATTTTTTATTTCTTTTCTAAAGGTATATAAAGCAAAGTTCTTGCCTATCGTTATTAAAACCTATAGTAAAACTAATAATCTCGTTATTGCGATTTACTACTACCGGAGCAAACCAAAGTACAACACCTTCAGTGATATCATATATATAATAAATATCTCCTCTCTCTGAGGGGAAGGGATCTCCAAAAGTATCTGCAATTTTCTTATACGCTTGGCAATAGGTTAAGATTTTGTACTTATGCCCTTTTAGTTGTTTTTTTAAAAATAAAAGAATATCCGTTAGCTCATTCATCAGCCTTTCTTCGTGTTCTTCTGTTATTTTCATCAAAGAAAATACATCTTTAATGTTTTCGTCTTCGGTATTAAGAAGCGTAGTTACATAATGCTCTACTACCTTCCGCTGTTTTTTTTCGTCTGGGGGTACCATTCCCAATAGAGGAATGATAAGAATGAATATTATTAGCTGTTTCATAGTTTATTTAAATTAAAATATCACAGGGCAAAGATACAACCTAAATGCATTATGTTAGCATCACTTTTAGGACAAAAAATGCACTTTTCAGGATATAATAAAGTTACCTTTACCAAGAGTCCAATATAAGGTATATTATACTATTATGAGGCTCGTGTATGCTGACCATCACATCTCCCCCTTTGAAGGGGGCAGGGGGGATGTTATATGAGTCCAAAACATAATAAAAAGTTACCTTTATGACTTAAATCTCCCAAGAGTCCAATATAAGGTATATTATACTATTATGAGGCTCGTGTATGCTAACCATCACATCTCCCCCTTCGAAGGAAGTCCGCGAGTTGGCACAGCGGAGTATGTGCAAAGGGGGGATGTTATATGAGTCCAAATCACCTAATTAACCGCCCATATCCTTTCATACTCATAGCCTGCCCCCCTTAATATCTTCTCTTTGTGCAAATCTTCCAAATAAGCTAACTCCCCTTCATATAGCGGCTTACTCATACACTCTATAGCGATAGGTTTGCCCGCATCGGGCGCTAATAATATATCGATAGTATACCCCCCAAACGGATAGTCAGGGGTTATTTTTTTGTCAGGGTGTTTGGCTTTCAACCTTAGGTAAGTCTGTGTTTTCCACGCCTCTTCGCCTGCCGTTGCCGCCTGTGCGTGAGTATGCCCATAGCGGTCTAACTCGCTGAGTATCTCGGCGCGCGCTTGTTCATCGCCAGTGCTTACGGCTTTGCAATAAGCCAAATAAGCGTATAGCA
The DNA here is from genome assembly GCF_000213295.2 of Capnocytophaga sp. oral taxon 329 str. F0087. NCBI lineage: Bacteria > Pseudomonadati > Bacteroidota > Flavobacteriia > Flavobacteriales > Flavobacteriaceae > Capnocytophaga > Capnocytophaga sp. oral taxon 329. The sequence goes on along the minus strand of NZ_KN390009.1, from coordinate 29,270 downwards.
CAGCGCGTCGGTTGTTAGCTCCCTCGGTAGCCAAAGCCTCTTTGTAGTTGCTAAAAACCTCTTCGGGTATCGAGTTGCATACGTATATCTTCTCTTTGGCGCGGGTGATAATCACATTCAGCAGTTTGTAGCCCTTGCTGTGGTTCAGCGGACCAAAACTCTGTACGAACTTACCATCTTTCTTGCGCCCGTAGGTTACCGATAGTATGATGATGTCGCGCTCATCACCCTGTATGTTTTCAAGGTTTTTGATGAATAACCCAGCCTGCTCAAGGGCGCTGAATTTTTGAGCAAAAGCGGGGTCGTTTTGCTGCTTCAGCAGTAGTTGCTTGCGTATGTAGTTGCGCTGAGTGATGTTGAAAGTCGCAATACCCACCGAAGGATAACTGCCATCACCGCGCGGGGCTAATCGCTCGAGGGTACGAATAACCTCTACGGCTTCCTCTTTGTTGATATGCTCTTCAAAAGTGCCATCTACCTGAGCAAAGGCTATAGGGGTAAAAGGCTTCGTATTGGGCAACGGACGCAAACGAGCATTGTAAAAAGCGTGATTAGAAAAATCAATCAGATAAGGGTGGCGCGAACGATAATGAAAATCTAAGTGGTTTTTACTGAACTGATATTCAAGAGCATAGTCTAATAACGACTCTATGTTTAGCATTGCCTCCTTGCTAGAGAGCACAGCAGGCGAAGTGTCGCTTTCGTCCTCGTCCTCTTCGTCTTCAGCCGTGCCGTCAAATACTTTGCTAAAATAGTTAGAGGGCGGCATTTGGTGCTCATCGCCCGCTATCACTATGGTTTTGCCTTTTAGCATAGCCGGTAGATTGTCTTCTAGCTTTAACTGACTCGCCTCGTCAAACACTACATTATCAAAATAGAAGTGCTTGCCCTCAAATAGGTTGCAACACGCATCGGGGGTAGTCAGTACGATAGGGAAGAAGCTGGTGAAAAGGTCTATATCTTGCTGGGCTATTTGTCGCAATGTCAGTCGGTTGTGCTTCTCGCTCTTGCGCTTGTTGTACAGATTGGCTACCGTTAGTGCTGAGTGTTGCTTTTCAAAAGCCTTAACGGTGCGGCGCTGCTCCTCGTCCCAATAATACTGTATAAAAGCGTGCTGAGTGGCGGCAAAACGCTCCATTTCAGCTGTAAAGTGACTGTAAGTATGGGTGCTGAAGTTCAGACTCTCATCGGCGTGCTGCTGTTGTAGTAAGGGGTAATATACCGTCAGTAGCGAGGCTTCCCACGCCTTTACGGGGCGCAAGGCAGCTACGCATTGCTGTTGCAGAGTGCTAAGAGTTCGATACCAACTGTGCCACTGATAGGTAGCCTTTAGCGGGTGAGCGGGGTCGGACATATACTGCTTATAAATGCCGAGTGTCTGCTGCATAAAGGCAGCAAAATCGGCATAAGTAGTCCCCCATTGGGGCGCCTGTAGCCAGCCGTCGCGCTGTATGGCACTTTTTAGGGCTTGCACCTGCTGCTGTAGCAGGGGTAGGCTGTCGTCGCTTAGGGCAGGGTCGGTATAGTGCAGCAGGTCGAGGGCTGCGAAGTCAGCTGCTACCTTGTCGGCAAAATCGGCTTGGGCTTGCGCAATAGCACTGCTGTAATCGGCTATGGCAGCCTTATTAGCCCATAGGTCGGCACTGATAGCTATAGGCGAAAAATTGCGGTGTACGCTTAGCGCTTTTATCTCCTGACTTATCTGCTGTAGGCGCTGCTGGGTGCGTATAGCTTTTTTCTTTGCTGACGAAAATACGGCTGCCAATCGGTAGAAAAAGCCTTCGGTTTTCTGCGGCATAAACACATCGGAAGTAGGGGCGAGGGTAGCCGTTAGCACCTCGTACTCGGTGCGATGCTGCTCAAGGGTGGTGAGCTGTGCCGCAAAAGCTGCTTTGCGCTTTGCCTCATATTGCTGGCGGTAGGCGATAGCCGTTTGGCAGATGGTCTCCCACTGCTGCTCGTATTGCTTAAAGACCGTAGCGAGCTGCTGTTCAGTGCTAAAAAAGTTCTGCGCCGTTAGGGTGTCGGGGGCTAAAAAGTCGGTGTTAGCATAAGGACGGTAATCTTCGTATAGGCGTTCGCCCTCTTGCCATAGCGCCTTGAGGGTAGCCCATTCCTCATCGGTGAACTGAAAGTGTACACCGCTGAGGTCTATAGCCTCGCAATCAGGGGCGTATTCTAATAGCTTGGCAGCTATGTACGTCCAGTTCTGTCCGGCTATTAGGGGTTGGTTTAGCTTGTGGTGAATAGCATTGATAGCCGCTTTGTGGTTTTGTAGGGTGACTATCTGCTCTGTTAGCGTTTGTGTAGGGTTGTCGGCAGAGGGTTTTCTAAAGTCGGGGGCATCGAGGGTTTGGCGTACCGCCTCTACTATCAGCTTGCGGTCGGCAATAGCGTCTTTCACCATAGTGCAGTACTTGCCCAACCCTTTTTGCTGCAGGGCGTTGTACAGCACCTCTAAGGCGGTTTGCTTCTCGCACACTACCAGCGTTTTCTGCTTGTTTTGCAGCGCATTGATGAGTATAGCCGTTAGCGTTTGGCTCTTCCCCGTACCTGGAGGACCTTGTATCAGGACTTTGCGCTGTTGCTTCAGTTGCTCCAGCACATACTGCTGCGAGGGGTCGGTGGGTACAGAGGTCAGCGTTTGAAAATCCGTAGAAGGGGTTATATCTTCCGCCTTAAAGTTGCCGATTAAACCCTCATAATCATTGATGATATTTTGTTTTTGCACCTCGAAGAGCGACAGGATACCACATTTTTCTATCATACCCTCGCCTTTGTTGGGCAAAAGGGCTTCGTATTCGGCTTTTGTTTTAAGGGGCGGAATTTCGGCGTAGTTATTCAGCAGAAAATCTAAATTCTGCTCTATTTTTAGCTGCTGAAGTATCTCGGTGCAGATAGCTAGCAGTTCGGGCTTGTCTATCTTGCCGTCTTCCAGCATCTCATCGGGTATGGGCGAAAGTTTTACCCCCGAATCGCTCTGCAGGTGGTTGATAAGCACCTCATTTAGGTAGATGGGGTCGTCTTCGTTCCTACTTATTTCCCACGTATTCATCTGGGTAGTGGGCTTCATCTTCACCGACCATATCAGTATAGGGGCAGCGGTTAGCTGCCCGTCGCTCTTGTCGCGGCGCAGCAGTATCGGGAAGCCAAAGCCCAAAGTGTTGATACCCTTTTCAGCGCTAACTACTTCATTCTGAAAGATAAGCGTTTCGATATGGGTAACGAGTTTTTGCAGTTCGGGGTTTTCATCGGCTGTTTTTGGGGGAGTAGCAGCACCTCGTTGGTCTATATTAGTACTTTCGGTATCGTAGATAGAAAACGAAAATTTAACATTGCGCAGCGTAAGCATATCCAGCACCAAGCGCTCGGGCAAGCTCTTGAAGATAGCCGACAGCCGCGCAATATCAAATTTATAACGCGAATTAGCCGGTATGGCGTTGAGGTGAACGCCGCGCCGGTTGCCTACTTTCAGCTTGTGTTGCAAAGCCCTAAAAATTTCAGAGGATAGAACCATTTTTTTATTGTGAAATATGAATTGGCTACAAAGGTAAGAATAATTAGCAAATTACCAAATTCACAAATTAGCAAATCTGCCTTCAATTCGCTATAGGTAAGATACACCTTCCCTTTACCATCACCGAAGGATGACCGAAGCTCCCAGCCTTCCCAATCCTCCCAGCCCTCCCAGCCTTCCCATCTAATCGTCAAATCGTCAAATTGGCAAATCGCCCAATCGCCAAATCAATAAATTTGCGCATTTGCCAATTATATACTACCTTTGCCAAATTAATCGCCCAATCGGCAAATCGCCCAATTGGCAAATCGTCAAATCAGTATGAACCTCCTTACTTCCCAACAACTAAAGCAGCTCGACGCTTATACCATTCGCACTCATAAGGTTTCGCCTTGGTGCTTAATGGAGCGTGCTGCCGACCTGCTTTTTCAGTGGATACAGCAGCATTTGTCCGACCGCAATAGCTTTACCATTCTCGCTGGTAAGGGCAATAATGGCGGCGATGGCTTGGCACTCGCTCGCAAGCTGATACAGGCTGGCAAGCAGGTAACGGTATATATACTGCAAGTGGGCAGCCATTCGTCTGACGAGTATCGGCAAAATGAGTCGCTACTGCACGCTATGGGGGTACAGCCTATAGCGGTAGACGAACACAATTACAGCAAAGTAGTCAATTTCGAAGAGGTAGTCATCGACGCTGTTTTTGGTATAGGCTTCAAAGGCGACCTGCCCGAGTGGCTACAAGCACTATTCGATTGGCTCAATCTAGAGGCTGCCTTTCGTGTTTATGTGCTGAGCGTCGATATGCCTTCGGGCTTGCCTACCGATATGCCTCCTGCCGATGCGCACGCTTTTGTGCATCCTCATATGGTGCTTACCTTTCAATGCCCTAAGCTGCCGTTCTTCTTGCCGAGTACCGGTAAGTTTATCGGCAAATACGAAGTGTTAGAGGTATGTGCCTTAGCCGAAAGGGGCGATAACTATGCTGATGAACTTTTTAGCGAGTACCATTGCGTAGACGCTGCAATGATAGCCGAGATACGCCAGAGCCAACACCTCGAGCCCCGCAGGCGCTTTAGTCACAAAGGTACTTATGGACACGCGTTGTTAGTAGGGGGTAGTTATGGCAAAATGGGGGCTGTGGTGCTCAGCGGTACGGCGGTGCTCCGAAATGGTGCGGGCTTGCTCACGGTCGCCATACCCGCCTGTGGCTATACAGTGCTGCAAACGGCATTGCCCGAGGCTATGGTGCTTACCAGCGATACCGATAAGCATTTTAGCAGCATACCAATACTTTTTACCCCTTCGGCTATAGGCGTAGGCGTAGGTTGGGGTACGCACCCCGATACAGCAGCTGCCTTAGCCGACCTATTTGCGCAATACCCCGATACTCCGTTTGTGATAGATGCCGATGCGCTCAACCTGTTGGCGCAGCAGCCTGAACTTTGTCAGGCATTACCACAAGGGGCTATACTCACCCCTCACCCTAAAGAGTTAGAGCGGCTAATAGGCAAATGGACAGATGATTATGACAAGTTAGCCAAAGCGAAAGCCTTTGCCGAGAAACACCGAGTAGTCTTAGTACTCAAAGATGCTTATACGATGATTACCGACGGCGATGCCTTTTGGATAAACACTACCGGCTGTCCCGCGTTGGCAACCGCAGGCAGTGGCGATGTGCTCACCGGTATGCTTACCGCACTGCGCACACGTGGCTACGGGGCGTTACAGGCAGCTATCTTAGGGGTTTACCTACACGGACAAAAAGGCGAGCAGGTAGCCAGCCGCATAGGCGAAGAGGCACTTATAGCAAGAGATTTAGTAACATTTTAATATGAAACACCGATTACCCATACTATTATTAATATTTACCATTGCCCTGACTTTGTGGCAGTGTGCCCGACGTGGTTCGCCTACCGGAGGAGATAAAGATACTACTCCCCCTGTGCTCCTACAGGCTTTTCCGCCCTCTGGCACTACTAACTTCAGCGGCAAGCACATCCGACTTTCTTTTGACGAATTTGTGGTGACGAAAGACCTGCGCAAGCAGCTTATCATTTCGCCTCCTATGAATACGTTCCCTATTATATCGCCTACCTCTGCCTCGCGCAAGTTAGACATTAGTCTGCTCGATACCCTCAAGCCTAACACTACCTACGTGCTTAATTTTGGCAATAGCATACAAGATTATAATGAGGGCAATCCGTACACCGACTTCAAATACGTATTTTCTACCGGAGCCACTATCGATTCGCTTTGGTACGAGGGCGATGTCACCGATGCGCTGATGCCTGAAGCTGACCTATCGGTTACCCTGATGCTCTACCCTTATAACGAGCAGTACAAAGACTCTTTAGTCTACAAACACAAGCCTACCTATGTTACCACCACGCTCGATAGTCTTCACAGTTTTGTGTTTGAGTTCCTTAAAGAGGGTAAATATAAGCTGATAGCCCTAAAGGATAAGGGGGGCGACTATCTGTTTAACCCCAAAGACGATAAGATAGCCTTCTTAAGCGAACCCATTACAGTCGAAGACCTTAAGGGTAAGCCACAGGGCTCCTATCCTAAACTGCGATTGTTTAAAGAAGAGCTTCCTTATAAGGCACATCGCCCTACCCAAGCGGCGGCCAACCGTATTAGTTTTGGTTTTGACGGTGGCACTAAGGGGGTAACGATTACTCCTATATCGCCCACTACCCCCGACTTTCGCTATACGGTAGCCAAAGACGCTAAGAAAGATACGCTGCACTTCTGGTATCAACCCAGTCAGAAAGACTCGCTTGTCTTTACGGTGGCGCATCAGCAGCGGGTAGATACTTTTCGCCTGAGGCTGAAAGAGGGCAAGGACGTTAAACCCGATAGCTTGCAGATAGAAAGCGTTTTTTCTGGCGACCTGCCTATGTATAAAGACTTTGCTTTCAGAAGCAATATCCCACTGACAAAAGTAGACCCTGCTAAGATAAAAATACTGCAAGGCAAAGACTCTTTGGCGAAAGCTGTCCCTTTCAAGGCGGTATTAGATAGCACGCAGTTGCAATACACGCTCTTATTCGATAAGAAAAACGATGAGCAATACCGCATCGAGGCGTTGCCCCACGCTATGACGGACTATTTCGGCGCCACTAACGACACGCTGAATATTAAACTTTCCACTAAAAAAGCGGAAGACCTGTCGATATTTAAGCTCCACTTAAAAGCTGAAGAGGGTAAACTTTCTTTCCCGATATTGTTACAGCTTACTAATGAGAAAGCTACCGAGGTACTGCAAGAGCTGTATATAGAAAAGCCACAGGTGGAATACGTATTTGCCAATGTCAATCCTGCCAAGTTGCGTTTGCGCCTGATAGAAGATCGCAATGGTAACCGCCGTTGGGATACGGGTAACTTCCTACAGCAGCGACAGCCCGAAAGGGTATGGTACTTCCCCCCTATAGTAGAACTCCGTGCCAACTGGGAAGTAGAAGAAACTTGGCAACTGAAAGACGAATGATAACAACAAAGTCGCGACTTTTATAAAACTTTGTGATTAGAATTATTTTCGTACCTTTGCAGATAGAAAATTAACAACCTTTTTTATTATGAGTAATCTACCAAAATATGAAGTGAAAATTGGTGAAACAGCTCTTATCTATAATTTTATTAGTGAAGGAAGCAAAGGGAAGATTATCAAAATCATCTCTTTTCAAGAAACTAATATAAACAATTTCTATAACTTAGGACTTGTAGATGAAAATCCTATCACCGGAGAATTAGATGATCAAGTAGTTTCTAATAACGGAGATACAGAAAAGGTATTAAATACTGTTGTTTCTGTTATTTATGATTTCACAGAACTTTTTCCTGATGTGTGGGTGTACGCTGAAGGGAGTACCCCATCCAGAACAAGGTTATACCAAATGAAAATTGTAAAATACTTTGATATTGTTATGAGAGATTTTCACTTGTTATGCCTTTTGAATGGAGAATGGGAGGAATTTCGCCCTAAAGTTAATTATGAAGGCTTTGCGATAAAAAGAAAATAAAGACTATGAGTACAAAAGAAAAACAAATAAACAATCACCCTATGGTGAAAAAGCCATTGAGAAAAACATCTCATTATACAGTCTTAGAGGTAGATACCTCTCTAGACAAATATCTAAATGCACCTATTTTTACTAAAAAATTAGCGCGTGTAAATGAAAAATTAGAAAAGGTAGGCTTACCTAAAACCATCGTAAATTAAACATTAAAAAATGAATAAAATCAACCTTTTACTATTGTTGGGCATTACTGCTACAGGCTGGGCGCAACAACAGACCCTTCAGAAAGGGTGGAAATTTAGCAGAGAGGATGATCCTCAAGCAGCCGAAACGCTTTATAACGATGCTAAATGGCAACGCGTAACCGTCCCTCACGACTGGGCTATCTATGGCCCTTTTGATATGGAAAACGACATTCAGCGCACCGCTATTAAGCAAGACGGACAAAAAGCGGCTATTGAGCATACAGGTCGTACCGGCGGACTACCCTTTGTAGGCGTGGGCTGGTATCGCACGCAGTTCAATGTGCCCGAACTCTCTGCCGATAAGCAGGTGTTCATACAGTTCGATGGGGCAATGAGCAATCCAGAAGTATTTGTAAACGGACAGAAAGCGGGTGAGTGGCACAATGGCTATAACACTTTCTTCTTAGATATTACTCCTTATGTAAAAGCTAAAGACAATACCCTTGCGGTGCGTCTGAACAACCTAACCCAAATGTCGCGTTGGTATCCAGGGGCAGGGCTATACCGCAATGTGCATATCATCACCAAAAATAAAACGCATATCCCTATATGGGGCATACAGATTACTACGCCCGAAGTAACCCAAGACTTTGCTAAAGTAGTGGTAAATACAGAATTTGTATCAGCTAAAAAAGGGGCTCTTGCGGCAGAAACTACTATTTTCAACCAACAAGGGGAAAGAGTAGCCCATACTAATACCAAAGCAACGGCTTATACTACCGATAAGATTACGTCAGAAATGTACATCGATAAGCCTCGCTTGTGGGACATCGGCGCGCCTAATCTTTACAAAGCCGTTACCAAACTCTATGAAGACGGTCAGCTGAAAGACGAGGTAACTACTACCTTTGGCGTTCGCACTATAGAGCTTAAGCCTAATGATGGTTTATACCTGAATAATCGCAAAATTAAAATACAAGGGGTGTGTATGCACCATGATTTAGGTCCTTTGGGTGCGGCTGTTAATGAGAGTGCAATACGCCGACAATTGCTAATTTTAAGAGATATGGGCGTTAATGCTATCCGTACCTCACACAATATGCCTGCCCCTGAATACGTACGCTTAGCCGACGAGATGGGTATGCTATTGGCTGTAGAGAGTTTTGATGAGTGGGCGATACCTAAAGTAGAGAATGGCTATCATTTGTACTTCAAAGACTGGGTTAAAAAAGACCTTACGAACCTTGTGAAGCACTATCGCAATAACCCCAGCGTGCTGATGTGGTTTATTGGCAACGAGGTAGAAGAACAAAGTGTAGAGAGTGGCTCGCAAGTAGCCTACTACCTACAGAGCATCATACAGCAGCTCGACCCTACACGCCCTGTGAGCAATGGTATGGACAGACCGCACGACATCTTGCGCAACAATATGGCTGCTACTATGCAGTTGGTAGGTTTTAACTACCGTCCGTTTAAGTACCAAGAAGCCTATAAGAAATTGCCACAACGCTTGTTGTTGGGTAGTGAGACAGCCTCTACTGTTAGTTCGCGTGGAGTGTACAAATTCCCAGTACAGCGCAAATCAATGGCTAAGTACCCCGATATGCAATCTTCTTCTTATGACGTAGAGCACTGCGGTTGGTCTAACTTGCCCGAAGATGACTGGATACACCAAGAGGATTTGCCTTATATGATAGGCGAGTTTATCTGGACAGGCTTCGACTATCTCGGCGAGCCAACGCCTTATTACGTAGAATGGCCTTCACATAGTTCTTACTTTGGGGCAGTAGACTTAGCGGGACTTCCTAAAGACCGTTTTTATCTATATCGTTCACACTGGAATAAAGAAGCCGAAACCCTACACATCTTACCGCATTGGAACTGGGAGGGGCGTGAAGGTGAAGTAACTCCTATCTTCGTTTATACTAACTACCCTTCTGCTGAATTGTTCATCAATGGTAAGAGTCAAGGCAAACGCAGTAAAGACCTTTCTATAAAAATAGAGGAGAAAGAGAAAGACGGCAATCCGTCAGACCTAAACCGACAAAAACGCTACCGCCTAATGTGGATGGATACTAAGTACGAACCTGGTACTCTGAAGGTAGTAGCTTATGACGACAATGGCAAGGCTGTAGCCGAAAAAGAGATACATACCGCTGGCAAGCCTTACGCTTTGCGCCTCAGCACCGAGTACAAAACAGAACTCAGCCCTAATAGCGATGAGTTGGCTTTCATTACCGTAGAGGCGGTAGACAAAGACGGCAATCTATGCCCTACAGTGAATGATTTAGTAACCTTTACCGTAAAAGGTGCGGGTACTTATCGTGCTGCTGCTAATGGCGATGCTACCTGCACCGATCAATTCCACTTGCCTAAGATGCACCTTTTCAACGGCAAATTAGTAATGATGGTACAAGCAGGCGATAAAGCAGGTACCATAAATGTAGAGGCTAAAACTAAGAAATTAAAAGGAACGATTTCTATAAAGTAAAATAGCAGTATTATCTTTTCTGAAAAAAGGAATAGTATATATGAAAAGTATATTTAGAGTAGGGGAACGCGTATGGGTATCCCCACAACTTACAGGCAAACCCGATTGGGTAGAGGCTACGGTTACGCAGATAGATAATAATCCTTTTGTAGGAGTAGTTATCAATGTGAAAACTGATATAGGAGAGCTTTTTTTTGAAAAAGAAGATATGTTTAAACCTTTAGAAGCCTTAGAATTATGCACGCTATAGCTTTTGATTTAATTATCTCTGAGCTTAAAAAGCACTATAAAGACCCTTATAACAATGCTTATGCTGAAATAAAGAAAGTGTTAGAAGAAAATGGTTTTTATTGGATACAGGGGAGTACTTATGCCACAGAAGGTGATTTAAGAACACTCTTCAGAGCGATACAAAGTTTGAAAAAACTCTCTTGGTTTTGTCTTTCAGTCAGAGATATACGCGCTTTCAAAATAGAGGATTATTCTGATTTCACAGAAGAGTTTAAAGAAAATACTAATAGTTAATGCAAGAACAAGAATATCAAATATATGGCATTAGGGCGGTGATGGAAGCGCTTGAAGCAGGTAAAACCCTCGATAAGGTGTTTGTGCAAAAAGGTTTGCAAGGCAACCTTTTCAGAGAACTGCTATCACTATTGCAGCAATCACAAGTGCCGGTGCAGTACGTACCTGTCGAGAAGCTCAACCGCCTTACTAAGAAAAATCACCAAGGGGTAGTGGCTACCCTCTCGCCAGTTGATTACCACAATTTTGAGGATTTGGTAATATCGGTTACCGAAAGTGGGGCTACACCACTCTTCCTGCTCTTAGACCACCTTTCGGATGTGCGCAACTTTGGGGCTATCATCCGTACGGCTGAATGTGCAGGGGTGTCGGGTATTATTATCCCTAAGCGCGGTAGTGTGAGCATCACGGCCGATACTGTCAAAACCTCTGCGGGGGCTGTCTTTCGGGTGCCTATCTGTAAGGTAGAAAACCTTGTCGATGCTGTGTATTACCTACAAGGTAGTGGCATTAGGGTGGTAGCCGCTACTGAAAAGACTAACCAATTGCTATATGCTGAAGATTTTAGCGTGCCTACCGCTATCGTAATGGGGGCAGAAGATGTGGGCATCTCACCTGCTGTGCTGAAAGTGGTAGATAGCAAAGCTAAACTGCCAATGAAAGGCGAAATAGGGTCGCTAAATGTATCGGTAGCCTGTGCCGTCTTTTTGTATGAAGTCGTTAGGCAGAGAGGTAATTAACCCTTAGAAAAATGTTTTTTGACTATCAGCGCAATAGAGGTATTTTAGCACTTTTGGTATTGATGGTTGTAGGGCAGCTGGTGTTTTATTATTGGCCTATCTCGTCATCATTTGCTGAGGTCGAAGATACTCGTTTGCAAAAGGAGTTAGATTCGCTACGGCAGCTGGCAGCACGCCATAAAGATACTATTTATCCTTTTAATCCTAATTTTATCAGCGATTATAAAGGCTTTAAATTAGGACTTACCACAGCGCAACTCGATAAGCTGCAGGCATTTCGCGCAGCAGGCAAGTACGTTAATTCTGCTGAAGAGTTTCAGCGGGTTACGGGTATTTCTGATAGTCTGCTCCGCCGTATAGCTCCTGCCTTTCGTTTCCCCGAATGGGTAAAAAACAAGAGAAAAGAGAGTGAGCAGAAAACAGCCGCACAGCACTTCGAAAAGCAAGACATCAACACCGCTACTCAAGAGGAATTGATGAAAATATACGGTATAGGCGAGGGATTTTCTAACAGGATACTAAAATACAAAGAAAAGCTACAAGGTTTTACCTATATAGACCAAGTGGCAGAGGTATACGGACTTGAAAAAGAAGTATATGAGCGAGTGGCAGCACGTTTTGAGGTGAAAACACCACCCGTGATAGTCAAAAAAGACCTCAATGCGATAAGCAGATACGATTTGAGCAAGATACCCTACATAAAATATGGCGAAAGCAATAAAATAATAGGCTTGCGCTCAGAGGTAGGAATGTTCAAACACCTCGATGACCTTTTGCAAATAGAGGGGTTTGATGAGGCGCGCATCAAAAGATTAGCCTTGTATTTGTACGTGGACAACTAAAAAAACAAATTTGCTAGTTGTAATTATTTTTGTACTTTTGCAATTTAATAAAGAAAAGAAATTAACGAATGAATTTTAGCTATTCAGAAACACAGCTAATGGTAGCTCAAGCTGCTAAGGAGTTTGCCGAAAAGTATGTACGTCCACACGTAATGGAATGGGACGAAAGTCAGGAATTTCCTATAGAGGTATTCAGAAAAGCGGGCGATTTAGGCTTTATGGGGGTCTTAGTGCCTGAAATATATGGTGGTTCAGGCTTAGATTACCACGATTACATCGCTATAGTAGAAGAGATTTCTAAAGTAGACCCTTCGATAGGGCTTTCTATAGCAGCTCATAATTCACTTTGTACAAATCATATTTTAAGTTTTGGCAATGAAGAGCAGAAACAGCGTTGGTTGCCTAAGTTGGCTTCAGGTGAATGGATAGGCGCTTGGGGTATCACTGAGCACAATACAGGTTCTGACTCTGGCGGTATGGCTACTACAGCCGTAAAAGACGGTGATAGCTGGGTACTGAATGGGGCTAAAAACTTCATTACTCACGGCAAAAGTGGGCAGATAGCAGTCGTTATTGCACGCACTGGCGAGAAAGGCGATAAGCACGCTATCACTGCCTTTGCAGTAGAACGAGGAACCCCTGGTTTTAGCAGTGGTAAAAAAGAAAACAAACTCGGTATGCGTGCTAGCGAAACGGCAGAGCTTGTTTTTCAGGATTGTAGAATACCCGATGCTAACCGTTTGGGCGAAGTAGGCGAGGGCTTCATACAAGCGATGAAGATATTAGATGGCGGACGCATCTCTATAGGGGCACTGTCACTCGGTATTGCTAAAGGGGCTTACGAGGCAGCACTGAAGTACGCTAAAGAGCGCGTACAGTTTGGCAAACGCCTTATCGAGCTACAAGGGGTGGGCTTTAAGCTGGCTGATATGGCTACCGAAATAGAAGCCTCAGAGCTCTTGCTACACAAGGCGGCTTACCAAAAGAACAACCATCAGCGCGTTACCCTATCGGGGGCTATGGCTAAGATGTACAGTTCTGAAATGTGCGTACGCGTAGCTACTGAAGCTATACAAATACACGGAGGCTATGGGTATACAAAAGATTTTCCGGTAGAAAAATTCTTCCGCGACTCTAAGTTATGTACCATAGGCGAGGGGACTACTGAGATACAAAAATTGGTAATTAGTAGACAAATAGATAAATTGTAAATAGAAAATAAAGAAGAAAACATTATGTTATCTAATTCAAGCAAATATGCCATCAATGCAGTGATATATCTTGCCGCTAACTCATCAGAAAGCAAGCGTATAGGGGTAAAAGAAGTAGCCGATGCGCTACATATACCACTCCCTTTTTTAGCAAAAATACTTCAAGCCTTAGTGCGCAAGAAAGTAATAAGCTCTAACAAGGGGCCTGGAGGTGGCTTTTGGCTGACCGATGACGAGAAAGAGCAACCCTTAATGCGTGTAGTAGAACAGATAGGCGAGGCTGATAAGTTTATAAAATGTGCAATGAGCCTACGCCCTTGTTCTGATGAAAAACCTTGTCCGCTACACACTTCGGTACAGCCTTTCCGCGATAACTTTAGAAAAGAGCTGACAGAAAATTCTATTGCTGACTTTGCTGAAAAAGTAGTGAATAAAGAAGCGTTTCTGTTTGCTATAGAAGAGGATAATTAATGAGCAAATGAGTCAATTTGCCAATAAAATAAGCAATATAAAAATAATTATATATGGAAAATAGTAAATTTTTTAACATTTTGGGTTGGGTAGCTATGGCTGCTTCAATTGGTATGTATGTGTCATACATACCACAAATCGGTGATAACCTTGCAGGACACAAAGGAAATCCTGTACAGCCTTTGGTAGCAGCTATTAACTGCTCATTATGGGTGGTGTATGGTTTCTTCAAAAAACCGAAACGTGACTATCCTATATTATTAGCAAACTTACCAGGTATTATCTTTGGTCTTATTGCTTTTGCAACTGCTTTGTAATTAGGAACGCCATATACTTTGCCAAAGTCTTTACTTATGGGCTTTGGCAAAGTTTAAAATACTTATAGTCTCTACCTTGTTAATTAAAAAAATATGTTACAACTAAACACTATTAGAGAAGAGAAAGACCGCGTACTTGCGGGACTTAAAAAGCGCAACTTCAAAGAGTTGGGGCTTATAGATGAAATTATCGCCTTAGACGAGAAACGCCGCAGCACTCAGCTGGCGCTTGATGAGTCGTTGGCAAAATCGAATACACTTTCTAAGGAAATAGGTAGCCTCTTCAAATCAGGAGAGACTGAAAAAGCGAATGCGCTAAAAGCTGAAACAGCTACTCTAAAAGATACTATTAAAACGCTAACCGATACGCTTAATGGTACTGTTGAGAGTCTAAACGAATTGTTATACCGTGTGCCTAATATCCCTAATGACTTGGTGCCCGAAGGTACCTCAGAGGCTGATAATGTGGTGGTGTTTGAAGCAGGCGAAATACCTAATTTAGGCAAGGACGCTTTGCCTCACTGGGAGTTGGCTAAGAAGTACGACCTCATTGATTTTGAATTGGGTGTTAAGCTCACTGGGGCGGGATTTCCTGTTTATAAGGGTAAAGGAGCAAAACTGCAGCGCGCCCTTATCACCTACTTCCTCGATAAGAATACTGAAGCAGGTTATAACGAATACCAAGTACCTCACGTAGTAAATGAAGCCTCAGGTTATGGTACCGGTCAGTTGCCTGATAAAGAAGGACAGATGTACCACGTAGGGGTAGATAATCTTTACCTTATTCCTACAGCTGAAGTGCCTGTAACCAATATTTTCAGAGATACATTGCTCAATGAGAGCGATTTGCCTATTTGTTGTACTGCCTACACGCCTTGTTTCCGCCGAGAAGCTGGTAGCTATGGGGCACACGTGCGCGGACTGAACCGTTTGCACCAGTTCGACAAGGTAGAAATCGTGCGTATAGAGCACCCTGACCATTCGTACAAAGCACTTGAGGGAATGATAGAGCACGTGAAAGGCATACTAAATGAGTTGAAGTTGCCATATCATATTTTGCGTTTGTGTGGTGGTGATTTAGGTTTTACTTCGGCAATAACCTATGATTTTGAGGTGTATTCTACAGCTCAAGAGAAATGGTTAGAGATAAGTTCGGTGTCTAACTTCGAAACTTTCCAAGCCAACCGACTTAAATTGCGTTTCAAAGATAACGAAGGCAAAAACCGATTAGTGCATACCCTCAACGGTAGTTCGCTTGCTTTGCCTCGTGTGTTGGCAGGTATTCTAGAAAACTACCAAACCCCTGAAGGCATAGTAGTGCCAGAAGTACTCAGAAAATATACCGGTTTTGATATAATTAGCTAATTAACTAATTTTTGAAAAACATAACCAATGAGAATTATTGCTAAGAAAACTATTATTGATTTTTATACAAAGCACGCGGAAGCAAAAATACCTCTTGAAGATTGGTATAATAAGGCAATGATTGCAGAGTGGTCTTGTTATGCAGATATTAAAAGAGACTTTAATAGTGTAGATGCTGTAGGTAATGGTAGATTTGTTTTTAATATAAAAGGGAATCACTTTCGGTTAGTAGTACATATTTTATTTGTGCCTAAAATTATATACATACGTTTTCTAGGTACTCATAAAGAATACGATAAAATTGAGAGTATAAATAAAATATAACATTATGATAGAGAATGAAATACAATATAATGCAATAATGGCACGGATTGGAGAGCTTTTGCAATTGGTCTCTGATGAAACTTCTGAAAACGACCCTAACTATATAGAACTAATGGTACTGACAGATATTGTAGAGAGGTATGAAGATGCAAATTACCCTATATTAGTTGATGAGTCGATAAGACAATTTTCTGATGAGACAATGTGTCAATTAATAGATTAGCAAATCATTGATAAATAGAAAATGAAAGAAAATACTCTTGAAGTAGCTTTAAGAAAGGAGGAGGTAGCTGATTTTGTGAGTCGTTTTAAAGAAGAGGAGTCCCTTAGTACTCAGCACCTTATTTTGCTGCTTTCAGAAGATGAAAAGTGGACAGCAAAAGACCTAAAGCCTTTAGTATCTATAGCTAAACAGCATAGCAAAAAACACCAAAAATCAATAGCGGTGGTAAGTGCTGAATTAGTATATGAGGGGACTGAAGTAGAACTAAATTTAGCTCCCTCTCTGCAAGAAGCCTACGACCTTATAGAAATAGACGAAATAGAACGCGACTTATGGAAGTAACAATATTGGGTTGCCATAGCGCTACCCCTCGCTCTAACGCGCGCCCTTCGGCTCAGTTGCTAGAAATGCGCGGACACCTCTTCTTGATAGATTGTGGGGAGGCTACCCAAGTAGCATTGCGCAATGCCAATGCTAAGTTTGCTCGCATTAAGCATATCTTCATATCGCATCTGCACGGCGATCATTTCTATGGGCTTTTTGGGCTTATCTCTACTTTTCAACTTTTAGGGCGCGAGGCAGAAATGCATATCTACGGACCTAAGGGTATCAAAGAGGCGGTGCTGCTTATCCTCAAGCTGGGGGGTGCTTATACCCCTTTCCCTTTGTACTTTCACGAACTTTCTGGCAAAGAGCCTGAGTTGCTCTATGAAGATGATAAAGTATCAGTCCGCACCATTCCACTACAACATCGTGTGTATACTAATGGTTTTTTCTTTCAGGAAAAAGAAGGAGAACGCCGACTGAATATGGATGCTATACAGCAATACCCTGAAATAGAAGTATGCGACTATCAGAATATCAAAAATGGTAAAGATGTAGTATTGAATAGTGGAGAGGTTATTGCTAATGAGGTACTTACTTTTGCACCTCAACGTCCGCAAAGCTATGCTTATTGTAGTGACACCCTCTATTTTGAAGGGTTAGCTGCTGATATACAAGGAGCAAGGGTGGTATATCACGAATCTACTTTCTTAAAAAACAACGAAGAGTTAGCCGCTAAAACAATGCACGCTACAGCCTACCAAGCAGGACTTACCGCTAAGAATGCCGGTGCCGAAGCCTTGATATTAGGGCATTACTCTTCGCGTTATGCTGATGTCAATCTTTTCAAAGCCGAAGCTCAAGAGGTGTTCCCTAATGTACATTTGGCTGAAGACGGCAAGAAAATTGTATTCAACTAAAACTAAAAAATGGATGTTTTTAACCTTTCTGTAGCTTCGATACCACAACTGCGCATTGCCTTTATAGGTGTAGGAGTGCGTGGTATTGAGGCAGTGAAACGCTATTTGCAGTTAGAGGTGCAGATAGTTGCCATAGCTGAGGTGGGCGAAGAAGCTATGCAAAAAGTAAAAGCCCTTACGGCACATCTACCCGTGCAGCCAGCCTATTATACCGCTCCTGATGACTGGCGAAAACTATGTGAACATCCTAATATTGATCTTCTTTATATTTCGACTCCTTGGCAACAACACGCCCCTATGGCTATCTATGCAATGCAATGTGGCAAGCACGTAGCTATAGAAGTGCCTCTGGCAATGACCATAGCCGACTGTAAGCGTATCGTCCGCACAGCTGAAGAAACGCAACGGCACTGTATGATGCTTGAGAATGTGTGTTATGACCACTTCGAATTGATGAGCATTGAGCTGGTAAAACAGGGCAGACTGGGCGAATTAGTACACGCAGAGGGGGCTTATATACACGACTTACGACACTTAAACTTTAGGCAGACAGACCGCGATATAGAGCGGGGCAAGTGGCGAATGCAGTACAGCAAAACCTTTGAGGGCAATCCTTATCCTACGCACGGCATCGCGCCTATTTGTCAGGCGATGGGCATACTGCGCACCGACCGCTTAGAGAGTCTTGTATCGATGTCGTCTTTAGCTGTAGGGATGCGCGAATATGCCGAAGAGCATTTTGGCAAAAATTCGGCAGAAGCCCAAGCACACTACACTGGCGATATGAATATAAGTCTGTTGCGCACCGCCAAAGGCAAAACTATAATATTACAACACGATGTAACCAATCCGCGTCCTTACTCGCGTATCTTTATGCTCAGTGGCACTAAAGGTTTTATACAGAAATATCCTGCCCCTCAGCTTTATTTTGACGATAGAGAGGAAAAACAGCTTACTCCCGATGAAATTACGGCTTATTTAGAGGAATACGAACACCCTTACTATCGCGAAACAGCCTACCTACGCACACTACTTCCTGACCAAAAACCAATGGACATCGTAATGGATTACCGCTTGGTGTACTGCCTGAAGAATGGCTTACCATTAGACCAAAATGTATATGATGGCGCCCTATGGTCGTGTATAGCAGAACTTACTCAGCAATCAATAGCAGGAGGAAATTGTGTAGTGCCATTTCCAGAGTTTTAAAAATCAAAAAATATTTTTTATCTTTGCCGCAAACTAATGTCTAACGACTAAAAACTAAGTATATGAAATTCAACGAGTACAAACACTTAGACCTTACTAAGATAGCAGAAGAAATATTGGCTTTTTGGAAAGCCGCTAACATCTTTGAGCAGAGTATCACCTCACGCGAGGGTGCTGCTCCGTTCGTGTTTTTTGAAGGACCACCATCCGCTAATGGCGTACCTGGCATTCACCACGTGATGGCGCGCTCTATTAAGGATATTTTCTGTCGCTATAAAACTCAGAAAGGATTTCAAGTAAAACGCAAAGCAGGTTGGGATACCCACGGCTTGCCCGTAGAACTCGGGGTAGAGAAAGAACTCGGTATTACCAAAGAAGATATAGGCAAAAAAATAAGCGTAGAGGACTACAACAAGGCTTGTAAGGAGGCCGTGATGCGCTATACCGACATCTGGAACGACCTTACCGAGAAGATAGGCTATTGGGTGGATATGGAAGACCCTTACATCACCTATAAACCCAAATATATGGAAAGCGTTTGGTGGCTTTTGAAACAACTCTACAATAAAGGATTGCTATACAAAGGCTATACCATTCAGCCTTATTCGCCTAAGGCAGGTACCGGCTTGTCATCGCACGAGCTCAACCAACCGGGCTGCTACCGCGATGTGAGCGATACTACTGTTGTAGCACAGTTCAAAGTGAAAGCATTGTCAGCAGCGGCAGCCAAACTATTGGGCAACCCTACCGAGCCTATCCATATCCTCGCTTGGACAACTACCCCTTGGACATTGCCTTCTAACACCGCACTAGCTGTAGGCAAAGAGATTGAGTATGTACTGCTAAAAACATTCAATCAATATACTTTTCAGCCCATTACTATCATCATTGGTAAACCGCTTTTGGCAAAACAATTCGGCAAAAAGTTCGTAGAGGGTGATGCAGAAGCCTTAGCAGCTTATACGCCTGAAAGCAAGATAATTCCTTACCAAATATTAGGAGAATGCAAAGGCGCAGACCTCGTGGGTACTACTTACGAGCAACTTATTCCTTGGTGGGCTCCTGCCGAAAACCCTACTGAGGCTTTCCGTGTGATTGCAGGCGACTTTGTTACCACTGATGATGGTACAGGTATCGTACATATCGCTCCTACTTTTGGTGCTGATGACGCCCGTGTAGCCAAAGAATATGGTATCCCCCCAATGTTGGTAAAAGACGCGCACGGCAACCTCATTCCGCTGGTAGATTTGCAAGGAAAATTCATTGAAGGGCACAATATTCCGGAGGCTTTTGCCGGTAAATATATCAAAAATGAGTATTACGATGCAGGGCAAGCGCCTGAAAAATCGTGGGATGTGAGTTTAGCGATTCTCCTCAAAGAAGAAAACAAAGCCTTCAAAGTAGAAAAATACGTACACAGCTATCCGCACTGCTGGCGTACTGATAAACCGGTGCTGTACTACCCGCTCGACTCGTGGTTCGTACGTGTAACCGATTTCAAAGAGCGTATGTTCGAGCTCAATGAAACCATCAACTGGAAACCTAAGGCTACCGGTGAAGGGCGTTTTGGCAACTGGCTCAAAAATGCTAACGACTGGAACCTTTCGCGTTCGCGCTATTGGGGTATCCCGCTACCTATTTGGCGTACTGACGATAAGCAAGAGGAAATCTGCATAGGTTCGGTAGAAGAACTAAAAGCCGAAATACAAAAAGCTATCACGGCAGGCGTGATGACTGCTGACCCTTATAAAGATTTTGTAGTGGGCGACAACTCCGAAAGCAATTACGATAAGGTAGATTTGCACAAAAATATAGTAGATAACATAGTGCTCGTATCGCCTTCAGGCAAGCCAATGCACCGCGAAAGTGACCTTATCGACGTATGGTTCGACTCTGGGTCTATGCCGTATGCACAATGGCACTATCCTTTTGAAAACAAGGACTATATAGAAAATCACACCGCCTATCCAGCCGACTTTATAGCGGAGGGGGTAGACCAAACACGCGGTTGGTTCTATACACTTCACGCCATTGCTACTTCGGTATTCAATAGTGTGGCGTACAAAAACGTAGTGTCTAACGGTTTGGTACTCGACAAGAACGGACAAAAGATGTCGAAACGCTTGGGCAATGCGGTAGACCCCTTCACTACCATAGCCGAGTATGGCGCCGATGCCACTCGCTGGTATATGATTTCTAACGCTAACCCTTGGGATAACCTCAAGTTTGACTTGGAAGGGGTAGCCGAAGTGCGCCGTAAGTTCTTCGGTACGCTCTACAACACTTATTCATTCTTTGCGCTCTATGCCAATACCGACAGCTTCACTTATGCTGAAGCCGATATACCACTGGCTGAACGCCCTGAAATAGACCGCTGGATACTTTCGGAACTCAATACCCTCATCAAAGAAGTAGATGCACTATATGCTGATTATGAGCCTACCCGCGCTACTCGCGCTATTTCAGATTTTGTACAAGAAAACCTCAGTAACTGGTACGTGCGCTTGTCACGTCGCCGTTTCTGGAAAGGGGAGTATGAAGCAGACAAGATAGCCGCTTACCAAACGCTTTACACCTGTCTAGTAACCATCGCCAAACTGATGGCGCCTGTAGCACCTTTCTATGCCGATAGATTATACAAAGACTTGGTGAGCGTTACCGGTAAAGAAAACAAAGAGAGTGTACACCTCACCGACTTCCCCGTAGCTAACGAAAGCTACATCGATAAGTCATTGGAAAGCAAGATGCAGAAAGCGCAGACAATCTCGTCCTTAGTACTATCGTTGCGCAAGAAAGAAAGCATCAAGGTGCGTCAACCTTTGCAAAAGATAATGATACCGATAGCTAACGCTACCGAGCGTGCCGAAATAGAAGCCGTAGCAAACCTCATCAAGCACGAGGTGAATGTGAAGGAAATAGAACTCTTGGAAGATGCATCGGGTATATTGGTAAAACAAATCAAGCCGAACTTCAAGACCTTAGGCCCTAAGTTTGGCAAGGATATGAAAGCTATTGCCACAGCGGTACAAGCCTTTGGACAGGAAGAGATAGCACAGTTTGAAAAAGCACAAACATACAGCTTGCAACTACCCGACAAAGCAGTTACTTTAAGTTTGGACGATGTAGAAATCAGTACCCAAGATATAGAAGGCTGGTTGGTAGCCACCGCAGGCAGTCTGTTGGTAGCTTTAGATATTCACATCACCCCTGAATTGCGCCAAGAGGGTATCGCCCGTGAGTTGGTGAACCGCATTCAGAATATCCGTAAGGACAACGATTACGACATCACCGACCGTATACAAATACGCCTTCAAGCGCAACCTGCCCTACAAGCAGCCGTTACAGCCAACGAAGCCTATATCAAGAACGAAACCCTTACTGATAGCATCAGTTTTGTAGAGAGTCTGCCAGAGGGAGAAGAAATAGCCTTCGACGAAGTAACAACAAGAATAGTAGTTGCAAAATCATAAGCTAATGATACACTTTGCCAAAGGTTTATAGCCCGTGCGGCTGGCACCTTTGGCAAAGTTTTTTAATAATAACCCATAAAAAATATTTTACCGATGAAAAAAATATCTCTAATTATTTTTGTTTTGTTTTTGATAACCCTATCTTTTTCTTGTTCTAAGAAAGAAGATGAGCAAAAACCAGATAGTGGTCATAGGTCTAAAAACGGGATTGAACTTTTAGCAGAACAAGCAGGTATTCCTAATGACATTCAACTAACAGGAGCATTAGAAGAAGGGAAATCTACTTTTATAAGTGGTAGAAAAGGTAATACTTTTTACTTTTATAAAATTGAGGATAGAAAAATAATAGTACAACATCAAGAAGCTATTCCTAATGCTGTAGAGATAGAGGGAAGAACAATTGAAGTATCAAAAGTTAAGTCTAATATAATGAAGCATAAAGATGGAAGTATTTTTGCTTGGATAGGAGATGTGAACTTTCCTGATGGTTATTATGTAAAGCTTTTTGTTTTCATGATAATAAATTTAAAGAAATAGAGAAGAAAACTCTTTTATTTGATATAAGAAAAAGGGAGGGTGAGGGTTATTTAATAAGAAAGGAACGTACATTGTATGAAAAAGGGTTCTTATACGATAATGATTGGAATCTTTTAGGATATATGGAAAATTCTCTTACCAAAAATGCTGTTGAGTATATTACATTAAAAGGAGATAGAAAAGTTACATTGCTAAAAATTCAGGGTAATAAAATAGAACAATTACCTTTTGACAATAAAGATGTTGAAGCAGAATTAATGAATACAAATGATAAACTTATTAATATAAGGTTTGTACAGAAAGGCTATTCATTAATTTTTGTAGATGGACACTTATTTGAGGAAAATGAAACAGGATCAAACCATAGAACTTTTACTGACATAACATATATTACTCAAAAAACAGAGAGAGAATTGTTACTATATAAAATAGAGAATAGTAAAATTATAAAAGAATATAAAGTCAATATCCCTGAAAGTATTTCTATCGATAAAGGATTTGGAGAAACAGAATATATAAAAACAAATCAGCTGCTTTGGAATATAGTAAAGAGTAATAATAATATATTTTTAATGGCGTTCAAAGAGAATAAAGATCCTTATGCTCAAAATAGGTATTATTATTTAATATATCTATTTAATCAAGAAACTCTTAAAAAAATAGATTTCAAAAATAGACTTTTACGAATTGAGAATATTGAAATATGGGGAGAATTTGGTTTTAAGATACATACAGAAATAGCTATTAATGGTAGAGAGCTTAGTAGATATTTCTTCTATGACAATAATTGGGAACTATTATATGCTTCGGAAACAGAATTAAAGTTAGTGAATAACTTAGATAGCGACGATCCATCTTTCAGTAAATACTATTTCCTTTTGAATTCTGAGGAAATTATATATTTCTACAGAGATTCTTTCAGCAGAATTAATCTAAAAGATAATATTAAAAAATGGGAGCTAAGTAGTAATAGTGTAAAATCTTTTAATTCATTTCCTAAGAACACAAGATTAGATAATCTTAGTGTTTCAAAAAATGGGAATGTATGGACTTTTATGCAAAACTACACCTTACTGAATGGTGAAAAAGGAATTAAATCTATAAAGATTAATATAGAAACAGGAGAAGTAGTTAATTAGAAAATAAACAATAAATGAATACTATAGTGTAATAGTATTGATTATCATCAGTACCAGCAAATAGTAGACTTTTTTGCTACGATAGGGGTGGAAATAGAACCCTTATGGGGAGGTAACTTTGCAAGACGATGAAGTTCTTTTGCAAGCGTTAGATGAGGGTATAACACAAGCAGATAATAGGCTTTTGATACCCCATAATGAAGTAATGCAAGAAATAGACTTACTCATAAAAAGCTATCAAAAGTAATGAAAAAACTCTTTTACATATTTCTATTAATGTTTTCCTTGAGTACCTATGCCCAATCAGTACCTACTGACTGGGCTAAAATAGGCTTAAAAGGCAAGGTAAAATCGGTGAAAACTTCTATTTATTTTGCTGAGGCAAAAGATAACGATTTTATCAAAGGCACCCCTTTCTCTCAAGGAATTTATCCTCCTGAAAAAATTAAACAGTACAGCGAAATGGAACGAATGGGGGTAAAAGCTTTTTTCATACATTTTTTAGTAAATATTATCCCTTCGGCTATTACCTTTGATAAAAATGGTTTTATAACTGAAAAATGGCTCTATAATACTGTATCACCTAAGAAAATAGTGTATACTTACGACAAAAAGAATCACCTTATTGATAAATCGACGTTTGTACACGACTTTTTAGAGACAAAGGATACCCTTATTTATAACACCAAAGGGCAATTAGAAAAGGAAGTACTTGACCTGAAAACAAAAGATGAAACAATCTACACTTATACTTATAATGTTGATGGAGAGCTTATCCAAAGAAATTTTAAGAAAGTAGAAGACCTCCCTTTGTATAAGGAAATATACATTTATAACAATAAGAGACTTGTAAATAAAGAACTTTACCAATTCGACCAACTTATATGGCGAGGGCTTTATGAATATGGAGCAGAAGGAGAACTCATTAAAGCAATTTCGCAGAAAATAGACGACTTTATATGGCATTCTAAATATACTTATGACCAAAACAACCATCTGAAAGAGGAATATCTTTTGATAAATGAGAGTGAAAAAAATGGGTTTTTAAATAAGTTTGGTTCAGATAGGCGTTTGACCTATCATTTAACGTTTTCAACCAATTATCTTTGTGAATACAAATATACGGATGACAAGCAGGGTAATTGGGTGAAAATGATTACATATGAACAGGGCGTTCCTATACTTTACGTAGAACGAAAAATAGAGTATTTTTAATTTTTCAGAAGAAAAATATTTGTGATTGACAAAAAATATGTACTTTTGCAAAGTGATTTTTAAAAAATGAAACTTTTCTATTCTAAAATTCTTCTTTTCGGAGAATACGGTATTATCAAGAACTCTAAAGGGTTAGCTATTCCCTATAACTTTTATAAGGGTACGCTGAAGACCCTAGCAGAGTGCGAGCCAAACGGGCAGAAGAGAGAAGATGCCCACAAGTCTAATGAAGCACTCAAAGCCTTTGCCTCTCACCTCGAAACTCTAACTAATGAGGCAAACCCTATAGTGCGCTTCAATATCGAGAAACTCAATGCCGATATTGCAGACGGAATGTACTTTGATAGTAGTATTCCACAAGGGTATGGGGTTGGTAGTAGCGGTGCTTTGGTGGCTGCTATCTACAGCGAATACGCTATCGACCCTATTAGTGCCATTGATGACCTTACTCGCGAAAAGCTCCTCCAACTAAAAGCTATCTTTGGGCGTATGGAGTCGTTTTTTCACGGCACTTCTTCAGGCTTAGACCCACTGAATAGTTATTTGAGTCTGCCTATTCTCATCAACTCTTACGATAACATTGAGCCTACGGGCATTCCTACCCAAACTCCTGACGGCAAAGGAGCTGTATTCCTCTTAGATAGTGGCATCATAGGCGAAACCGCGCCAATGGTGCATATTTTTATGGAAAATATGAAGAATGAAGCCTTTCAAAAGATGCTCAAAGAAGAGTTTATCAAATATACTGATGCTTGTATAGATGATTTTCTGAAAGGACGCTTTAAATCGTTGTTTGGCAATATAAAAAGCCTATCAAGTATTGTGCTAAATCATTTCAAACCTATGATACCCAAGGAGTTTCATACCCTTTGGAAGCAAGGCATCGACACAGGTGATTATTTCTTAAAACTCTGTGGTTCAGGAGGAGGAGGCTATATTTTAGGTTTTACTGAAGATTTAGAAAAAGCCAAACGCACCCTTGCGGGACATAAATTAGAAGTAGTATATCAATTTTAATAATGAGCGATACAATAAAACACGAGTGCGGTATTGCGCTAATCCGCCTACTTAAACCCCTTGAGTTTTACAAGGAAAAATATGGTTCTGCTTTCTACGGAATCAATAAGATGTACCTAATGTTAGAGAAACAGCACAACCGCGGACAAGACGGTGCTGGTTTGGCGAGTATCAAGCTCGATATGGCGCCAGGTGAACGCTACATCAGCCGAATACGCTCGAATGCACAACAGCCTGTACAAGATATTTTCTCGCAAATAAATGAGCGAATCAATAAAGGTTTTAAAGCCAATCCTACTCTCAAAGATGATGTAGCCCAACAGAAAAGAGAACTCCCCTATATAGGCGAAGTCATTATGGGGCACGTGCGCTACGGTACTTTTGGTAAGAATAGTATTGAGAGCGTGCACCCTTTCCTCAGAGAGAATAACTGGATATACCGCAACCTGATAATGGCGGGCAACTTCAATATGACCAATGCTCACGAACTCTTCCAGAACCTCGTGCGCTTGGGGCAACATCCTAAAGACAAAACAGATACCGTAATAGTAATGGAAGGAGTGGGGCACTTCTTAGACGATGAGGTGGAAGAACTCTACCGAAGTCTGAAAGAAGAAGGCTTCAGCAAGCAGCAAGCCTCACCTTTTATAGCTGAACGCCTTGATATAGAGCGCATACTAAAGCGTGCTGCTAAGTATTGGGACGGAGGATATGCTATGGAAGGTATGTTTGGTCACGGTGATGCTTTTGTACTGCGCGACCCTGCTGGTATACGCCCTGCATTTTATTACCAAGATGACGAAATAGTAGTGGTAGCCTCTGAACGCCCTGCTATACAAACGGTTTTCAATGTAAAATACGAAGCGGTACAAGAATTACCTCCTGGTAACGCTATTATTATCAAGAAGAATGGCGAAGTAACCCTCAAAGAAATTCTTACCCCTACTGAGCGTAAAGCTTGTTCGTTTGAACGCATTTACTTCTCGCGAGGCAGCGACCAAGATATTTACCGCGAGCGCAAGACATTGGGCAAATTGCTCTATACGCGTATAGCTCAAGCTATTGATAATAACCTGAAAGATACTGTTTTTGCATACATACCCAACACCGCTGAAACAGCTTATCTCGGACTGATAGAAGAAGCTGAAAATCAACTTAACTTACAGAAATTAGAACAGTTAGCACAAGCTAATACCTCTGACTATGCTACTATACTCTCGCAGAAAGTCCGTACAGAGAAAGTAGCTATCAAAGATGTGAAACTGCGTACTTTTATCACTGAAGATAGCAGTCGTGATGATTTGGTAGCACACGTGTATGATATTACTTACGGGGCGCTGCAAAAAGGCGATACTTTAGTGATTATTGATGATAGTATTGTGCGAGGCACGACCCTCAAGAAGAGTATCCTTAGTATTTTGGGTAGGTTAGAGCCTAAAAAGATAGTGATAGTATCTTCAGCACCACAAATACGTTACCCAGACTGCTATGGTATTGATATGGCGCGTTTGGAAGACTTGGTCGCTTTTCAGGCAGCGTTAGCACTTCATAAAGAGCGCAATACCTATCATATTATTGAGGACGTTTATAAGAAGAGCCTCACTCAGGTAGATTTGACCGATGATAAGGTAGTCAATTATGTGAAAGAGGTGTATGCTCCTTTCACCGACGAGGAGATTTCAGATAAAATACGTGACTTGCTATTGCCTAAAGACTTCGCTTCAGAAGTAGTGGTGATTTTCCAAACCGTTGATAATCTTCACAAAGCCTGCCCTGAAAACCTCGGTGACTGGTATTTCACAGGCGACTATCCTACTGATGGAGGCAATAGAGTGGTAAACAGAGCCTTTATCAACTTTTACGAAGGAAATAAAGAACGAGCGTACTAATGAACATAGCTTTTGATGCCAAACGCGCTTTTCATAACACACGTGGTCTCGGCAATTATAGCCGAGACCTTATCCGTATTCTACAAGAACATAAGGTAGGGAAGCTCTTCCTTTTCAACCCCAAACCTGCCAAAACGCAGCGCCTTACCCTCGATGCCCAAACTACCGAAATTACCCCACAATCTTTCTTCTGGAAAAAGCTCAAAAGCCTGTGGCGTAGCGTAAAAATAACTGATATAGCTAGGCAGCTGCCTATTGATATTTATCACGGACTTTCAGGCGAGATACCCCGCAATATCCACAAGCACGTGCCTACAGTGGTTACTATTCACGACCTTATTTTTATGCGTTACCCTCAGCTGTATTCCTATTTTGATAGGAAAATACATTACCGCAAATTCTTCTACGCAGCCCAGCATTCGCAGCATATTATAGCCATTAGCGAGCAGACCAAGCGCGATATTATCGATTATCTGAAAGTGCCAGAGAGTAAGATAACAGTAGTGTATCAGGGCTGTCATCAGGCGTTTAAACAGGAGTATACCGAAGCCGAAAAAGCTGCTGTACGTGCCAAATATAGTCTGCCAGCGCGCTTTGTGCTGAATGTAGGAGCGATAGAGCCCCGCAAGAATGCCCTCGAAATAGTAAAAGCTATAGCCCCGCTGTCGGACTTGTCGCTGGTGTTAGTAGGAGCGCAAACCGCTTATTATCAGCAGATAGTAGCCTATTGCAAGGCACATAACCTATCCCACCGCGTGTTAGCCCTCAAGGGGGTATCGATGCAAGAGCTGGCGATGATTTACCAAATGGCTGAGGTTTTTTGTTACCCTTCGGTATTCGAGGGCTTTGGTATCCCTATTATCGAGGCGCTTTTCTCACGAGTGCCGGTTATTACTTCAGAGGGTAGTTGTTTTGCTGAAGCCGGAGGCGCGCATTCGTGCTATATTCGTTTAGATAAGGCTGCCGACGAGATACGCGAGGCGATAGTGCGCATCAGTAGCGACCGCCTTTTGCGTGAAGAGATGATAGAGAAAGGCTATGCCCACGCGCAACATTTTACTGACGAAGCCGTATATCAGCAGCTAATGGCAGTGTACAAGCAAGTTGCCCATTAGTTAATTTTAGAATATAATATAAAAAAATCGAACAGCTATAAACTGTTCGATTTTTTTATGTTTTAAACTTTTTGAGGACTACCCGTTTATGGTTTAGGGTGTATTTTAGCTGCGTAAGTACTCCATTTAGCGGCTCTTTTATAATCATCTACTGATATAGCAGGTACATAGATATTAGGGATTTCGTTGGCACTCAAGTTAA
>NZ_KN390008.1:10877-16309 GCF_000213295.2 Capnocytophaga sp. oral taxon 329 str. F0087 | reverse complement strand
TATTCAAAAATTATTCACAATTTTGCTCACTGAAATAACAACATATTTATTTCGTGCAAAATTAGTAAAAAAATCTAATAATCAAAGTTTTAGGTGAAAGCAGCTGCCTAAAAATAGTTCAGAATTATGGAAGAAGCAACTAAAAAAGTCTGGGCTAAGTGCCTCGAATTTATAAAGGACAATATTGATGAGCAACCATTTCTCACGTGGTTCGCTCCTATAGTGCCTGTGACTTTAGAAGGAAAAACGCTTAAAATAAAAGTGCCAAGCCAATTCGTTTACGAGTGGTTAGAAGATAATTATATAGGATTGCTCAAGTCGGCTATGACCTACACTTTAGGTGAAGGGGCTCGATTAATATATATAATTGACTCTCTTGTTGATAAAAAGCAGCTGCCAAGTACTAACCGACCAGAGTTAGCTAAACAATCTTTGACATTAGCTACTGAGGCCAAAGACCCTGAGCTTAAGAACCCTTTTGTAATCCCAGGGATTCGCGAGATAACAGTCGATCCTCAACTAAATTTGCACCAAAACTTTGATAATTTTGTAGAAGGCGAATCAAACAGATTAGCGCGCTCTGCAGGCATAGCTGTAGCCAATAAACCGGGCGGAACGGCGTTCAATCCTTTGTTTATTTTCGGGGGAGTAGGATTAGGCAAGACGCACTTAGCGCACGCTATTGGGGTAGATATTAAAGAGAAATACCCTAAAAAGAAAGTACTATATGTGTCTGCCGAAAAGTTTACCCAGCAGTTCATTAGTGCTTCTACAGCCAAAGACAAAGATAAAAACAACCTCAACGACTTTATTCACTTCTATCAGCTTATCGATGTGCTGATTGTAGATGACATACAATTTCTTTCAGGAAAAGTGAAGACGCAAGATGCTTTCTTCCATATTTTCAACCATTTACACCAAACCGGTAAGCAGGTTATTCTAACCTCTGATAAAGCCCCTGTCGATTTGTTCGACATAGAACAGCGACTTCTTTCGCGTTTCAAATGGGGACTTTCAGCCGAGCTTACCACTCCTGATTATAATACCCGTTATAAGATATTACAAAATAAATTCTATACTGATGGGGCTGAAATAAGTGAGGATATTATAGCTTATTTAGCAGAAAATATACGTACTAATGTTCGTGAACTCGAGGGTGTGAGCAATTCACTTATAGCACAAGCAGCTTTCAACCGCAAAGAATATTCTATTGAATTGGCGCAGAGTATCATAGAAAAATCGGTAAAGAATAGCCAATGCGATCTAACGATAGACCATATACAGCAAATTATCGCTGACTATTTCAATTTAGATATTGAGTCATTACACTCTAAGACTCGTAAGCGTAATGTGGTACAAGCGCGACAATTAGCGATGTTTTTCAGTAAGAAATACACTAAAAGCTCGTTATCAACCATTGGTAGTCAGATAGGCCAACGCGATCACGCTACAGTGCTACACGCTTGCAAAACAGTTGAAAATCTAATAGAAACTGATAGAGAGTTCAAAAAGTATGTAAGCGATTTAGAAACTAAATTTTCAGACTAATGCAATCGTCATTAACACAACTTATACCGCAAGAAGAACGTTTAGCAGTAGCTACTGAGCAAAAATCATTAAAGATAGGGCTACCTAAAGAACGTGTATTTCAGGAGAGGCGTATTTGTCTAACTCCTGATGATGTAGCGGTGCTTGTTGCTAATGGTCATCAACTACTTATTGAGGTAGGTGCGGGTGATGAGGCTAACTTTTCAGATAAAGATTACAGCGAGGCAGGCGCAGAGATTATATATGATACACGCGAAGTTTTTTCTTGTCCAATAGTATTAAAAGTAGAGCCGCCTACCTATGAAGAAATAGACTTCCTGAGCCACAAGGCTACTCTAATCTCTGGATTGCAGATAAATACACAAGACAAAGCATATTTTGAAGCACTTGCTGAGAAGCAAATCACAGCATTAGCATTTGAACATATAAAAGACGAAGAAGATAACTACCCCATACACGAGTCAATTAGCGAAATCACAGGAATAGCCTCCGTATTGATAGCTGCAGAGCTTATTTCAGAAAGAAGTAGATTGTTATTTGGCAATATTACAGGAGTTCCTCCTATAGAAGTAGTGTTATTAGGGGCTAATGAAGTAACAGAAGCTGCAGCTAAAACATCTTTAGGATTGGGGGCTAATGTGAAAATATTTGCAAAATCGCTTACCAAGCTAAAAGAAATTAAGCAACATCTGCCGGCTTCAGTATATACATCAGCATTACAACCTAAATTGTTAAAGAAAGCATTAATGCGCTGCAATGTGCTTATAGGGGCAATGCGTGGAGAGACGCGTTCACCTATAGTAGTAAGCGAAGATATGGTACAGCTGATGAAAAAAGGAGCTGTTATAGTAGATACAAGCATTGGTACAGGTGGCTGCATAGAGACTATTCAAGTTACTACTTTAGATAATCCTACTTATATAAAGCACAACGTACTACATTATGGGGTGCCTAATCTTCCTTCTCGTTATGCCCGTACAGCCTCTTTTTCATTAAGTAATATTATAATGCCTTATCTACTAAAAATAGGGGAGGAGGGAGGTATAGAAAATACCTTACAGATAGATAAAGGCTTACGCAATGGACTTTATCTTTATCGTGGTATCCTTACTGATACTACTATTTCTAAATGGTTTGGAATACCTTGTAAACCTTTGCATTTGTTGTTTTATTAGAAACAAAAAAGAGAATGAAGTCATTTTGCTTAATTCTCTTTTTATTTTTGTATTATGTAAGTATTCTTAATTTGCTACTTCACTAATAAATTTAAGTCGGTAGATTCTTAGTTCATCATCTTCATAATCACCACCAAACTCTTTTGAAGCTATTGAAATCTTATCACTATCTGCTTCCATAAAATATTCATGTAGTTCTTCTTGTTGTTCTTCATCAAAGATTTCATTTACCCAATAATCAATGTTTAGCTTAGTACCGCTATATACTATTTGTTCCATTTCTTTTAAGAACTCATCCATTTCTAAACCTTTAGCTTTAGCAATATCAGGTAATGGCAATTTGCGGTCTATATTCTGAATGATAAACAATTTCAATGACGAGTTAGAGCCCGTAGTTTTTACTATAAGGTCTTCAGCTCTAACAATATCATTTTCTTCTACATAACGCTCAATAAGTTTTACAAACTCAGCTCCAAATTTCTTTGCTTTACCCTCTCCAATACCGTGAACATTGGTAAGTTCTTGAATGGTAATAGGGTATTTCAGTGCCATATCTTCTAATGAAGGATCTTGGAACACTACAAATGGTGGCACTCCTTTTTGTTTAGCTACTTTCTTACGCAAATCTTTAAGCATTTCTAATAGTACAGGGTCTGCTACTGAAGTATTACCATTATTAGGGTCTTCTGGTTCTTCTTCAAAAGTATGGTCTTCAGTCATCATAAAGGAGGTTACATTTTTAAGGTACTCTTTACCTTTTTCTGTGATAAACATCACTCCATATGTCTCAATGTCTTTGCGGATAAGACCATTTACCATTACTTGGCGTAGAAGTGCCATCCAGTAAGCATCTTCTTTATCTTTGCCTATACCAAAAAAATCTTGTTCATCTATGCGGTGTGCTTTTATGAGAGCGCTTACTTTACCAATGAGTGTATTTACTATCTCTTTAGCTTTAAATTTCTGTTTAGTAGCTATAATCACATTCAGTAGCTTTACTACATCATCTTTAGCTTCTTTCTTTTCTTTAGGGAAACGTACATTGTCATCCATATTAGCACCTTCACCATTCACTTCATCAAACTCTTCTCCAAAGTAGTGCAATATAAACTTGCGACGTGAACTTGAGGTCTCTGCGTATGCCACTATATCTTGTAGTAAGGCTTGTCCTATTTCTTGTTCAGCTATAGGTTTGCCTATCATAAATTTCTCTAACTTCTCAACATCTTTGTATGAGTAGAAAGCCAAACAATGTCCTTCACCACCATCACGCCCGGCACGTCCTGTTTCTTGATAATAACTCTCAATACTTTTAGGAATATCGTGGTGAATAACGAAGCGTACATCAGGTTTATCAATGCCCATACCAAAAGCAATCGTAGCTACGACTACATCTACCTCCTCCATTAAGAACATATCTTGATGTTTAGCACGTGTTTTAGCGTCTAAGCCCGCGTGGTAAGGTACTGCCGAAATGCCATTTACTTGTAGTGTTTGAGCAAGATCTTCCACTTTCTTTCTGCTAAGACAATATATAATACCAGATTTCTTAGTATTTTGCTTTACAAATCGAATAATATCAGCATCAACATTCTTAGTCTTAGGGCGTACTTCGTAGTATAAATTAGGGCGATTGAATGACGATTTGAATACATTAGCTTCTAACATACCTAAGTTTTTCAGTATGTCTTCTTGCACTTTAGGGGTAGCTGTAGCCGTAAGGGCTACTATAGGGATATTACTACCTAATCGTTCAATAATAGTTTTTATATTTCGGTATTCGGGGCGGAAGTCGTGCCCCCATTCTGAGATACAGTGCGCTTCATCTACTGCAACAAATGATATTGGCACTGTTTTTAAGAAGTTAGCATATTCTTCTTTGATGAGAGATTCAGGAGCTACATATAATAATTTGGTTTTGCCATTGCTAATATCTTCCATCACTTCGCGAATTTCATTTTTGGTAAGTGATGAATTGAGTACGTGCGCAATACTATCAGTAGACGAAATACCTCGCATCGCATCTACTTGGTTTTTCATCAGAGCAATCAGAGGCGAAATCACAATGGCAGTGCCTTCTAAAACTAAAGCAGGTAGTTGGTAGCACAATGATTTACCACCACCTGTGGGCATTATAACAAAGGTATTCTCCTTGTTAATCACACTGGTAATAATCTCTTCTTGATGCCCTTTAAACGCTTCAAAACCGAAGTAATGCTTCAGCGCATCGTGTAAATCATTCTTTGTCATTTTCATATTTAACTTTTCTTGTTTCTTTAGTGCTGAGTTATTCTGTATCTAATTTTATTTTACAAATATACAACTTTTTCTGATAACCCCAAAATAAATACAAAAAATTATTTTTTTTCTTTTAAGTGCTCAGCAATTAGCTCTAATTCTTCATACCATTCCTCTCCAAATTTTCTAATAAGAGCATTTTTTACAAATTTATATATAGGCACTTGCAGTTCTTTGCCTAAAGCACAAGCGTCATCGCATATAGGAGACCAACGATGGTAATTCACTGCTGTAAATGAACTATATTCACGTAGCCGGATAGGGTAGAGGTGACACGAAATAGGCTTCTTCCAATCTATTTTCTTGTCATTATAGGCTTGCTCAATAGCACATAGTGCCCACCCACTTTCATTTCTAACTACATAAGCGCACTCTCCTCCGTTGATAAGTGGTGTTTCCCATTCGCCGTCT
>NZ_KN390008.1:7396-10213 GCF_000213295.2 Capnocytophaga sp. oral taxon 329 str. F0087 | reverse complement strand
CCATTCGCCGTCTTCTCCTTTCACATATACCCCTTGTGCCTCTATAGCAGCCCTACCTTCATCAGTTAGATAAGGTTCTACTTCCGGATAAATACGCTTCATTATTCTTAACTCAGTCTCTTCTACAGGAGCTCCTGCATCGCCTTCTATACAGCAAGCTCCCTTGCAGGAAGTTAGGTTGCACACAAACTCGTTATCTATAATATCTTCCGAAATAATAGTGTTAGCTACTTGTATCATTTTTTGTGTTTTCTTTTAAACTGCTTTAATTGCCTTTTCAAAAGGTATTCGGTGCGCAATACTGCGCCCTAATGTTATCTCATCAGTATATTCTATTTCAGCACCTACCGCTATACCGCGTGCTATAGTAGAAATTGTGATGTTATAAGGTTCTACTTGCTTGTAAATATAGAAGTTAGTAGTATCACCCTCCATAGTATTGCTTAGGGCGAGAATAAGCTCATTCACTTTTCCTTGCTTTACTTTTTCTACTAAAGAAGCTATGTGCAGATTAGAGGGAGCAATACCATCAATAGGCGATATTTTGCCCCCTAGCACGTGATACTGACCAAAAAATTGTCCTGTGTTTTCTATAGCCATCACATCGCGGAAGTCTTCTACTACACAGATAACCCCTGTGTCGCGCACGGGGTTAGCACATATTTCGCATATTTCTACATCCGAAATGTTATGACAATTTTTGCAGTACACTATATGAGTACGTAGAGCGACTAATGCTTGTGCCAGCTGTAGCGTTTGTTCTTCTGGTTGTTTAAGCAGGTGCAAAGCCAGCCGCAGAGCCGTCCGTTTGCCTATGCTTGGTAATTGTCCAATCTCGTATACTGCATTCTCTAAGAGTTTTGATGAAAAGTCCAATTTAGCTGTTAGTTGTTAGTTTGTGTGCTACTTTTTCGCAAGCAGCATCTATAAGTTGATATACTTTTTCAAAATCAGCTTCACTACCATAATAAGGGTCAGGTATTTCAGCTTTAGTCATCTTGTCAAGAGCATCACTGAGAAACGAGATTTTGTTTAAATCGTGCTCGTTTCTCGCTAAACGGATAAGATACTGATAATTACTTCTATCCATTACGAAAATATAGTCAAAAGCCTCAAAATCAGTTATGCTAAATTGTCTTCCTCTAAGCATCGAGATGTCTACTCCGTGCTTTTTACCTGATGCAATACTGCGCGGGTCAGGGGCATCGCCTATATGATAGTTAGCAGTCCCTGCTGAATCTACTTCAAAAGAGTCAATAGGAAGTTTGCTGCGCATAACTCCTTCAGCTAATGGTGAGCGGCAGATATTGCCCAAGCAAACCATTAATATTTTTGTTTTCTTCATTTTCTTTTTTATTACTTTATTTCTTATTTCAAATACAGTCCCATTTTGTCAATATACTGCCATACTTTCTCAGGCAGTAGCGGACGCACATTGTGTCTCGCCTTTATTTCATCGCGAATAAAGGTGGCTGATAGTTCTATAATCGGGGCTGTAATACGAGTAATGTGCGGGTGATTGCTCAACACTTCAGCAACTACCCCCTCAGAGATACGCGGATAGATGTAAAGCTGATAGTTAGCTAATATATGCTCGTAATTCTTCCACTTGTGAAAACTTTTTAGATTATCTTCTCCCATAATCAGAGCAAAGTCTACGTCAGGGTATTTTTCACCTAAGTGAGCCAATGTATTAACTGTATAATTGGGTTGTGGCAGGTGAAACTCTATATTGCAAGTGCGAAGTTTAGGATAATCATCTACAGCCAACTCAGCCATTTCAAGGCGTAAGTGATTGTCTAATAACGATTGCTTTTCCTTGAACGGATTTTGAGGTGTTACTACGAACCACACTTCGTGCATTGCACTATGCTCTGCTAAGTGGTTTGCCAAGATGAGATGCCCAATATGAATAGGGTTGAATGACCCAAAGAATAAACCTATTTGTTTTCTCATTTGTTAATAAAATCAGTTACAAGGTCTTCAGCCTCCTGCAGTGCGCGCGGTAGGTCATCATTTTTGATAATAACATCGAAAAGATGAGCTGTAGCCATCTCTTGTGCTGCTTTGTCTAAGCGCATCTGTATTTTCTCTTCAGTCTCTGTTTGTCGAGCTCGCAAACGCTCCTCTAATACAGCTATGCTAGGAGGTTCGACAAAGATAGCTAAGGTTTGCTCAGGGAATTGCTTTTTGATGCGCAACCCTCCTGCTACATCTATGTCGAATACTACGTTTTTGCCCATAGCCCACAGCCGTTCTACTTCCGATTTTAGGGTGCCGTAAAAGTAGTTTTGATATACCTCTTCCCATTCTAAGAAATCGTTATCAGCTATGCGTTGTTTGAACTCTTCAGCTGAAAGAAAATAATATTCCTTACCGTGTACCTCCTCACCGCGAGGGGCACGCGAGGTTGCCGAAATAGAAAACGCTAAATTAAGCGGAGCCAATGAAAGCAAATGCTTCACAATGGTAGTCTTACCACTCCCCGAAGGAGCTGAAAAAATAATAAGCTTATTCATTATAATACATTCAGTACCTGTTCTTTAATCTTTTCGAGTTCATCTTTCATTTGCACTACTATCTGCTGCATAGGGGCAAAGTTAGCTTTTGAACCCAATGTATTTATTTCTCTACCTATTTCTTGGGCTATAAAGCTCAATTTTCGTCCGTTAGAATCTTCAGATTGAAGAGTTTCAATAAAGTAGTCTAAGTGTTTCTTAAGACGTATTTTCTCTTCTGTAATATCCAGTTTTTCTAAGTAGAAAATAAGTTCTTGTTCAAACCTATTGGCATCTACATTTTGTATGTCGGCCACTG
>NZ_KN390008.1:4433-6752 GCF_000213295.2 Capnocytophaga sp. oral taxon 329 str. F0087 | reverse complement strand
GTATGTCGGCCACTGCTTTCTCTAGTCTCTCGCGCACTAGTAGCAAACGTTCGCTGTCTAAGGCTTGTACTTGTTGTAGGTAATGGTCGATATTTTGTATCCTAAGTAGGAAGTCTTTCTCTAATACTTTTCCCTCTTGCAAACGGAAATTCTGAAGGTCGGCAATAGCGATAGCAATATGTTCAAAAATAACAGCAAACTCCTCTTCGGTGATGCTTTCAGTAGAGGTCTGTAGCGCATCAGGCATACGCACCGCCATTTTTAGCAGTTCTGTACGATCGCCATCAACTATATTTCGCATTTGCTCTATATACGCTTTTACGATGTTTTCATTAATCTTTGAGGGGGTTTGGTTGCCAATATTCTCTACCAGAATAGTAAAGTCTACTTTTCCGCGTAGCAATTGCTCTGCTATGAGTTTTCTAAAGTCTAATTCTTTTTCTCTGTAAATCAGAGGTATGCGGGTATTAATATCAATACTCTTACTGTTTAATGATTTGATTTCAACACTTATATGCTTATCAGCAAGTGATATAACGCTTTTTCCAAAGCCTGTCATTGATTGTATCATAACATCGTTTTTTATAAGTGCAAAGATAGTAAATAATTAAGAATTAACAACTATATGAAAGATATTTTTGTAATGTAACATCCCTATCGTCTCAATTCTTTTCTCTTTTCTAACTGGTGCAAGGCTAACTTCTTTATTTCGGTATCATTAGTGTCAGATGCCAATTTTTCTAAAGCTAAAAGACTCTCAGGTTGTGGTTGAGCTCCTATAGCATAAATGATTTTTCGCATATAAGGATATTTGAAATCTTCTGGCTCTAAATACGCAGGAATGTTATCTATTGCTTTTAATAGGATAGGTATATTTTTGGCACTATTATTCCACATTGTTTGAAATAGATCAACAATATCTTCGTGGGAATTATGAAAATTCAATAAAAGCAATCTCCTTAAAGGTTCTTCGTTAGAGGGATTAAAACAATTTAACAACCAGCCCGTTAGGATAACATTCCGAACATCTTCCAAACTTTTACCATCTTCCAATAATAAAATAGCTTCGTTAAAATCTTCGACACTTATACTGTTTTTTAACATTGTTAATCTTTCTTCTCTTGTAATTTTTTTTTGAATAATACAAATCGAATATATTTATAATCTTGTTTATATTTCTCATTTTATTGTTATTTTTTAATTTTTGAAAAAAAAAGCAATAGTCTAGGTATTTTCTTCTCTTTCAAAAATATATAAAGTTCCTTGAGAACTTAAGGCTCCTAATAGGTTTCTATTACCTTGAAGCTCCATAATTCTCGGTTCTGCATCTTCTTCTTTTTTAAAATCATACTCCCAAGTGAGTTTTTTGGTAACTCTATCCAACGCTCCTATTTTACTATTAAAATGACTTGCAAAATAGATTTTGCTATCTGTTAGCACAAAATTAGTTATATCACTGCGTATCTTTTTGACTGAAAGCTCATTGGTTAAATCATAGAGTTGAATCGCTCCATTAGTAGGGTTTATTTCCCAATAGAATTCCCACATAAAACCTATAAGTCTATGTGTTTTTTCGTCTATTTGAGTTGCTTCGGATAGAGGAATAGCCGAGGGTAACCAACTACAATGGAAATTAGCTATTGTATATATTTGATGTACTAATACACCTGTTACAATGTCTAACGCAATGATTGTGTGATGATTGAGTGCTATCCAAAGTTTTCCTTCTAACACGCCTATCAATTTTTTCACTTCCCAATCGGCCTCTTTGTTGTAATTATCGTTATGAGGATTATTAGGGATTGAATTCAGTGAAAATTGCTAAATAGGCTCTTTACAAGAATAATTACAGCAGGTTATAAAGTCAGCGTTTGATAAAAAAAGATTATCATCAGTATTCAATATGAACTTAAGAGATTCAAATCTAATAACTTCCTTATAACTATTATCTAATAAATTGAATAAGTAATAGACAGAAGAATATTTTGGATACTCTAATACAAAATCTCCTGATAAAATTAACGTATTTGAATTGTAATTGATAGAACTTTTTAAATACTGTTTATTAGATATTACTGAATCTCCTACTATTGTATCATCATTTTTAATACAAATGATGGTATTGTTTTTATATAAATCATAATTGTCTAAATCTATTCCAAAAGCAACTTTTTTGTTGTTTAAGAATAGATCAAAATCTTCTGTGAGATATATTCTTTCTCTATCATAAATAGAGAAGTTAGAGACTCTATTTGTTATATCTTAGAGTTTCATCATTGTTTTATAAAATTGTACAAAGGAGATTTACTGTCTCCTATC
>NZ_KN390008.1:0-3941 GCF_000213295.2 Capnocytophaga sp. oral taxon 329 str. F0087 | reverse complement strand
CCTATCATAGCTTCAAATATTTTCTTTTGTTCAGATAAAGAGCGCTAAACTCAATGTTCGAGCGAAAAATAAATTAATAAAAGTAAAAAGTAAATTGAAGTTTTAGAATGACTAGGGATATAAACCTTTTATTCCTCAATTCCTTCATTTTTTAAATACATCAATTGATTATACAGATTCTCTAAGGAAAACAATACTTCTTCCTCCAGTTCTGTATCCGAAAGAAGCAGGTTCTCTGTAGCTTGTAGGAAGATTTGCTGGGTATGAGGTGACATAAGCCAAGCAGTTATTTGCTCATTGAGCTCTGGGTGCTTGTCCTTAAAATAACTGTGCTTGAACGCTATTCCTACTGAGCGAAAGCTATGAGTGAGGAACTCCTCAAAGTAGTACAATGCCATTACCTTATCAGCCTGTTGAAGCCAAGTATTTAAAAGGGGGGCTATAGGCAAGCCACTCAAGCCAAAACAAACCAGCCAGTCCTCTGCTGAATCACATAGGTCAGGATTCTCTCCCTCAAGTACCTCATTAAAAAAGGCTTTTGCAAAGCGCTCCATAAAAGCGCTCTCTGCAGGTTTCCAAATATCTTCACGTTCAAAATGACATTTAGAGAGTGAAAAACCTTCATCTATGTATAAAATTTCTCCTTGTGAGAGAAGTTCTAGCATACGTGGTAAGAAATACCGAAGCTCGATAATTGCCTTGTCTTCATTCTCAAACATAGCACTGATATAAGTATCTATCAAATCTCGAGAGAGCTCCCGCAAAGGGGTAGTTACCAATAACTTTATTTCCTCTTGAGTGATACAGTTCCCACAATCACAGACAGTTAAAAACGAAGTAATACTATAAGAAGCAAAAATAGTATAAGCTTCTTCTATATAAGGGGTAAGTTTTTCATATTTCATATTTTATTTATAAGTAACCCACATAAAAGTACTTCCTCCTTTGCGGTCATAATGAGCTCCTACACTTCCCCAATCAAAGGAATGTGCTTCGCCTATTTGGGAGGAAATCCATTGTTTGTAATATTTTTCTGTTTTCAGCTCGTAAGCCTCACTCCAATCCTCCCAAGAAGTTTGTCGTTCATTCATAGAAAATTCTATGGAGAATAAGTGCTCTTCTCTGAAGCAAAGTGCCACACTGAACATCTTTCTTTCAAAAGAACAATCATTGAAATACAACCAACAATACCCCGTTCCCACATCCCATATTTTATGAGTAGGAAACTGCGCCCGAAGGCTCGAAAAAGTAGTATCCTTCGTAATAATAACTTCTTTGACCAAGAAAAAATCACCATTTTCAACATTCAGAAAAGAGATTTCAGTATCCATAAAAGTAAATGGTTTTAGAACCGACAAAAATACTCGGTTATATACTCGAATTTATACTCGCTTTGTATAAGTTGATATAGTTTGGACATAAAAAAATACGCTCTAAGGCGTATTTTTATTAGGCTTTTACCTTTGTAGCGGGAACTGGACTCGAACCAGTGACCTTCGGGTTATGAGCCCGACGAGCTACCTACTGCTCTATCCCGCGATTTTCTGGGTGCAAAAGTACAAACTTTTTTTTATATAGCAAACTTTTTAGCAACTTTTTTTAATATTTTTTATTCTTCTATATATAAACGCTTGATTCTGTGCGCCATAGAGGTCATCAATTCATATGATATTGTCCCTGCCGATTCTGCTAAAGTCTCTGCTGTATGATCTTTGTCAAACACTATTACCTCATCTCCTTCTTCACAATCGATGTGAGTGATGTCTACCATTATCATATCCATACATACATTTCCCAGAATAGGGGCTTTTTTTCCGTGTATAAATACAAACCCCTTTCCTTTGCCGTAAATTCGGTTGATACCATCGGCGTGTCCCACAGGTATAGTGGCAGTCTTAGTAATATGATCTGCTATGTAACCCCTGTTATAGCCCAAACTATCACCTATTTCAAGGCGGTGAATTTGCGAAATTACACTTTTTAACGACATTATAGGGGTCAAATAAGGCTGAAGAGCAGCGTCATTAGCAAAACCATACATCCCTATACCACTGCGCACCATATCAAACTGTGCCTCAGGATAATTGAGTATTCCTGAAGTATTGCACTGGTGGTAAATCACTTTATGTGCAAAAGTCTGATTTACCTTTTCCTGAAAAGCGATAAAACGCTGTATCTGGTTTTCGGTAAATACTTTCTCATTCATATCTTCTGAGGCAGCCAGATGCGAATAAGCTGTTTTTACCTTTACAGTAGCATTGTTTTTTAACAAACTAAGCACTTCGTCTATTTGATTGAAATCAAAACCTAAGCGGTTAAGCCCTGTATTGCATTTAAGGTGCACAGGATAGTCAGATAATTGGTGCTTTTCAGCGTATTCTAAAAACAAATGTGCTGTTCTAAGTGAGTAAAGTGTCGGTTCTAATTGATATTTTATAATATCATCAAAATTAATACTTTGTGGGTGCAGTACTATGATAGGCAAGCTGATACCGCGTTTGCGTAGTGCGATACCTTCAGAAGTATAAGCTACCGCAAAATAGTTAGCTAACTTTTTTTTCTCTATATATGCAGCTATTTGGGTAGCTTCATTGCCGTATGATGAGGCTTTTACTACTGCCAAAAACCAAGTAGTAGGTTTTAGCCTACTTTTTAAATATTGTATGTTTCTCTCTAAAGCGGTAAGGTCAATTTCTAATACTGTTTCTTCAGTTTTCATTTATTTTTCAATTTTTCTAACATTAATCTTGTTTGTTCTGAAAGCACCAACCTGCCAGAAATAGCCGCATTATCTATAAGTTCTCGTTCCCAGTGTTCCGTATGTTGCCAGGTTACGCGTTTCATCTCTGATAATGCCTGAGGATTAGATTTTAGTAGGGTAACTAAAAAATGGTCAATAGCTTCGTCCATCTCTTTAGCTGTTTCATACACACGTGCTATAAGTCCTTTCTGCTGTGCCCAATAGGCATTTTTCCATTGGTCTGGTGCCATAAAAAGCTCATTTAAGGCAGCCTGTCCTGCTTTGCGCAAGATAACTGGAGCAATCACAAACGGACCTATACCAAGCGAAAGTTCAGAGAGTTTTATACTCACAGCTTCAGTAGCAAATACATAGTCTAAAGCAGCTAATAACCCTACACCGCCACCTACAGCTTTCCCTTGTACTCTTCCGATAATCAGCTTTTTGCAACGGCGCATAGCTAAGAAAAGATGTGCAAACCCTTCAAAAAACTTACAACCTTCAGCCTCATTAGTAATAGCCAAAAGTTCGTCAAATGAAGCTCCTGCACAAAACGCTCTATCGCCTTCGCTTTTTAAAAGGATAATACTCACCGCATTGTTTTCTGACAAAGCATCAATTTCTTGCGTTAGCCTTTCCAAGAGCACCAATGGAAAAGCATTAGCATTTGGGTGACCAAAAGTAATGATTGCCAGTTGGTTATCTATCTTTGTGTATAAAGAACCTTGTTGTCTATCAGTTGTCATAGTTACAAATTTTGTGGCAAAAGTATAATTTTTTTTGCAAATAGGTTGTTTAATCAAAAAAAATATTTATCTTTGCCCTCACAATCGGGGATGTAGCTCAGTTGGCTAGAGCGTTTGGCTGGCAGCCAAAAGGTCGTGGGTTCGAGCCCCATCTTCTCCACAAATAATACTGATTATCAGTTGTTTACAGCTGATAAGGGACTAAGTCAGGGACTAAAATATAATTTTAGTCCTTGTTTCATTAAAGACTAAAATAGATAGCCAAAATATTGCAAGGTCATTCTTGAGGGTAGCCAAAGTATTACAAGGTCATTGTTGAAGGTAGCCAAAATATTACAAGGTCATTGTTGAAGGTAGCCAAAATATTACAAGGTCATTCTTGAGGGTAGCCAAAATATTGCAGGGTCATTGTTGAAGGTAGCCAAAATATTGCAAGGTCATTCTTGAGGGTAGCC
>NZ_KN390007.1:32363-33541 GCF_000213295.2 Capnocytophaga sp. oral taxon 329 str. F0087 | reverse complement strand
ACTTTAAGAACAAGTACAGGAGAAACTAAGGAAACTTCTGTAAAAAATAATATTTGTAAAAAGAAATCCCCTACTCCTATTTCACCTGTTCCTCAAAATCCTAACTATTACAAAAATAGATATTTAGATTTTTTACAAAGACATGGTTCTTGTAATCATTTACCTCCTGATTATTACTTAGGGGCAATGTTTGTTCTTGATACAAAGGAACATAAAGATTACTATGAAAAATATGTGCTTACTTCTAAATTAAAAGAGTATGGAGTGTCCCATAAGGAATTATCTCCCATAACTAAGCAAGGAAAAGAAGTAAAACCTTTTTTAGCAGATAGTTATGGATTTAAATATTGTGCGTACTTTACATTACTTGAGAAAGAGTCTTTAAAAGACATTGT
Source organism: Capnocytophaga sp. oral taxon 329 str. F0087 (assembly GCF_000213295.2). NCBI lineage: Bacteria > Pseudomonadati > Bacteroidota > Flavobacteriia > Flavobacteriales > Flavobacteriaceae > Capnocytophaga > Capnocytophaga sp. oral taxon 329. The sequence goes on along the minus strand of NZ_KN390007.1, from coordinate 33,146 downwards.
TAGGAAATGGGTTATTGATGTAAGGAAAAATTTACAAATTTTAATGGAACAAGGACTCATTCAAAAGAATTATGAAGCCAAATATGACACTTCTTTGATAGTAGAGCTTTTAAAGTTACAAAATAAATATAATAACAATTTTGAACCTACAAATATTGAAAAACAGAAAGTCGGTTATAAAGATGCTAAAAAAGCTAAGATGGAGAAATTTTACACCAATATAGAGCTTAATAATAAACATTTTAGAGAATTTGCTTTTGCTACACATCCTGAGGCTTATATGCCTAAGGTAATGTCAAAATTTACTTTTGGCGATTTGTCTATTATAGGAATGACTCCTGATTTTAAGGAATGGGATGATAATGCTACATGGGCACAAGCTTCGATTACATTTGAAAATATGGATCATTTAAAGCGTCTTACTGTAAATTATATTTATTATAGAGACCCTCTTTATCCTATTTTGAAGGTTCCTACTGCAGAAATTCCTTATTTAGGTGTAATAACTAGAGCAGTAGGTCTTTTTAATACTATTGTAGATTCTATAAAAGTAGTAAACAAAGTAACTCAAAAAGTATATGCTGAAACCTTTGTTGATTATGACAGAGAATATGTAAGAAAAAATAGCCTTAAATATGAAGAAGAATAAAATTTTAACATATTTAGTATTTCATATATTACTAATTTTATTTACTAATTGTACCACTTTAATCCCTGATAACAACATGAAATGGACTGCCGAATATAATTTTATAGATTTATATAAGAAAAAAAATGGACCTT
>NZ_KN390007.1:30502-31899 GCF_000213295.2 Capnocytophaga sp. oral taxon 329 str. F0087 | reverse complement strand
GCAAGTAAAAAATGGACCTTTTGATCCAGATGCCAATATTGAACTAAGCTTGATATTTTCTCCTATAGAAAATGTCATTATTTTAGGAGCCCAGAAAGATACACCTGAGTTTGATCCTACAGTAACAGAACGGCAAGCAGTACTCTATATCTCTACGGATAGAGGGCAATCCTACAAGGAACTCATTCTTGAAGGAAATGATGTCTATGATATTGCAGCCTATACGAAAGAGTATAGTATTATTTGTACTTCGGATTATAAATTCGAATATATATACCTCCTTAATCATACAACTTTTCAATTGAAAACAATAGATAAATATAACAGAGATGAAAAAAATTATTATGATGATTTTGATGGTCGATTTCTCAAATGTAAAAAGAATGAAATTCGTTTTTTAGCAGATGTATTAAGTAAAGACTCTGTAAAGCTATATGAGATACCTAAAAAACTCACTACTTATCAGTATTATCCTATTCATCAGAATGGAGATATTCTATATTACAATGGAATATTAGAACTTCGTACTTACAACGTAATTACAGGAGAAGACAAACTCTTTAATCAGCTTAAACATAAATATAATTATTTCTTTCCTGAAAATTCGTCTGATTACAATACCCCTCTTTCTTTGCAAAATGAAAAAAATGAGAATGATGAGGAAACATATGAATTGATGATTTACGATCTTGAGGAAAACTTTATCCGTAAGATAACCAAAGAGAATCGTGAAAAGTACTATTACTACAAGGATTTTATTTGTGATTATACAAGGCTTCACGCCCATTCTGAATTGCGTTTTTCTTTTGACAAAGGGAAAACTTGGAAAACCCACAAAATTCCTATGGCAGGGTTGTTAGTTTTCAATAAGAATGTAGGTTTCTTTGAGGATAAATACATTATCTTTGAGGGGATTCTCTTTCGAGGTGGAGGAGATGACAGTGGAGGAAGGATAATGGTCGGGGAGTTTTTGAAAGACTGATTTAACTAATAAAAACTGCTAAACATCTTAAAATGTTTAGCAGTTTTCATTTATTCCTCTTTCCTTATCAAATGCACTAATTCAGGGTCGTTTTCAATGCGGGTGAGCTCATCGGTGATGAGCTGGATAATGTCAGTTTTTACTTGCTTGTAATTGGCTTGGATTTGTTGTTGCATTTGGTCTTCTCCATTTTCGTCTTCAAAGGAGAGGATTTGAGGTATTTTTTGGTAGGCTTTGCTCTCTGCAGCTACTTTCTCGTTATCTACTATAATCTGAGCGTGGAATATCTTCTGCTCTATACGCTCGTCAAAATTATCAGAAACAGCTCCTACAAACATCCCTTGAGTAAGATTGGATATTTTGCTGGCAGGAATCAAACTATCCAATTGTGTAGATATGGAGGTAGAGGTATCAT
>NZ_KN390007.1:0-29917 GCF_000213295.2 Capnocytophaga sp. oral taxon 329 str. F0087 | reverse complement strand
ATGGAGGTAGAGGTATCATTGCGGTTAATCGTAGTAGATTGCCTTTTCTGTAATACCTTTCCAAAACGTTCAGAAAGGGTTTTAGCTGTTTCTCCTACTACCTGTCCGCTAAAAATATTCCCCACAGTATTTTGTATCACCTTGCTTTCCTTATCGCCATAATCACGAGTGAGCTGTGAATAATCTTGGAAACCTAAACAAACGGCTACTTTATTGCTTCGGGCTGTAGCTATCAAGTTGTCCAAGCCTCTGAAATAAATGGTAGGCAACTCGTCAATAATCACAGAGGATTTGAGCTGTCCTTTCTTGTTGATGAGCTTTACAATACGTGAATTGTACAACCCTAAAGCAGCTGAATAGATGTTCTGCCTATCAGGATTGTTGCCTACACAAAGGATTTTAGGTTCTTTGGGATTATTGATATCCAATGAAAAATCATCACCTGTCATCACCCAATAGAGTTGAGGCGAAATCATTCGGGAGAGCGGTATTTTAGCACTGGCTATCTGTCCTTGTAGCTGGTCTTGTGCACCTCCTTGCCAAGCATCCATAAAAGGCGATAGATAGTTCTCAAGTTCGGGGTACGAGGTGAGAATAGTAAAAACATCGGCATAAGGCTTGTTCAATAGCTCAATGGCGTGTGGAAAAGTACAGTACTTACCATCCTTGTAAATCTTCAAAAACCAAATAATAGCAGCCAAGAGAATGATAGGTGACTCTACAAAGAAATCACCTTGCTTTTGGATCCACGAGCGGTTAAGGTTGAGCATAATGGTATAAGCAGATTCATAAGCATCGGAAATATCACTCATAAAGTTCGGGTTGATAGGGTTGCAACGATGACTACGGCGAGGATCATCAAAGTTTATCACATAGAACTTGGGCTTTACCTTATACTTGTCTAAGTTTTTTAGCAAGTGATTATAGGCAATGGTAGAGAGGTCATCAAACTTAAAGTCGTAGATGTACATTGCAAAACCCTTTTCAATTTGTTGTTTGATATAGTTGTTCACAATAGCATAAGACTTACCAGAACCAGGAGTCCCCAGCACTATGGTTGCCCGAAAGGGATTTACCACATTGATCCAACCTTTGTTCCACTTCTTGTGGTAGTAGAACAAAGTAGGTAGATTCACAGAATACTCGTTTTTCATCAGTCGAGTTTCCTGCATAAACGACTCGTTTTCATTGTTAAAAACATCATCTAAAAGGTTGTCTTTTAACAAGCGACTCATCCACGAACCTGCCATAAGAAGAGCTATGTAGCCCAAAGATAGGGTAAGGATATAGAAAAAGGCAACCACTGAAGCAGGAAGTCGCAAGTACAAAATCCAAAAGTTACCAAAGTAAAGAGCGACTCCTACTCCCAGAGCGATGTAAATCTTTCGCCAAGTAATTTTGTCGTTTTTTACGCCTGTTGTTCCCAAACAGCTCAGGGCTAAGAGCAGGAGGGCAAAGCATTTGGTGTATAGCGGGTGAGAGAACAGTCCTGCTGTTCGTTGGAAGTTGGTCAAGATTCTATCTACTACGGCTAATATCCACTTTTCGCCTTGGAAAAAGCCATAACAATACCAATAGAGGTGCATTAGTACTATGAGAATACTTACTGCACGCATAAAAGCCATAATCTTGGCTAATGCTCTTAAATCATCATCGTTTTGCATATTTGTTTCTGTTTTTAGTGTTTGTCAATATTTTATACTTAGCTATGTCAGCTCACTGGCCACACCTAAGATTTGTTTTTCATTTTTCGCCGTTTGGCAGTAGCACGTTTCATTCTTCTGGTAAAATCCTCTTCTTCGTAATCTACCCCTTGATCATCCAAAGAGAAAAGAGTAAAGAAAGCATTTAAGGCAGAGTCCTTACCAAAATCCTCTTGGTAATGTGTCCAAGAAGTGTCAGAGAAAGTATCCTCTTCAACAGTATTAGTATTGTCGTGATTTTTACTTGCATAAGGAGTTACAGACCGCATATTTACCTGAGAGGTTAAAGCCGTAGCAGGCTCTTCTAACGATTTTAGCCACTGATGAAAAACATTGGCAGAAAACTCCTTCCCCAGCTGAGATCCATTATACACACATCGGCTGTTGTGGTCGATAAAGGTTACCCCGTAGGTTCTCCCTTCTTTGTTTTCACGAAAGACGACCTCTATCCCTTTAGCCTTTAGTTCTTGAACAAATTCACTTTTGCTATGAGCTGTTTCTTTAGAAAAGGTGATATGTGCCTTTAAGGAAGTGGTGTCTTGTCCTTTTAAGTGATCTTGTTCCTTTTGTAAATGTTTTTCGATATAAGGTAAGCATAGTGTTTTGCCGAGCTTGGAGGCTTTAAAAGGATGGCTCGCCTTATTGCCATTTTCATCCAATACTACATATACCAAGCCCTTTTTAGGAATACCTTGCAGTTCGCCTTCTACCTTTTCTACCGCTATGTTAAACTGATTGAGCAAGGCGTTGAACGTTCCTAACGAGGTAAAATGATAGTGTTTTAGCAATTGTTTTACAGTATGAATCAACTCCTTTTTAAGGTCGTTTTGTCGGTAATCTAAGGGTATTAATTTAGACAAAGGCAAGAGCTCATCATCTGTTAGCTGTGAATCATTGGTGATAGCAGGGATAAGTTGGTATTTTGTTTCCAACTCTCGGCATACTTTCATTGAACGTATTTTTTCAAAAGTATCAGGAATTTTCTTGCCTTGTTCATCTATCCCCAGCGATACGATGTGAATGTGTTTGCGCTCAATATCCGAATGTTTGTAAACCACAAAAGGTTGGTCGCCAAAACCCATCTGTTGCATATAGTCAGTAGCCAACTTTACAAAGGTCTCATCACTCACCTTATCATTAGGATCGGGGTTGAGGGAGATGTGTAGGATAGGTTTTTCTGTCCTTATGTTGGCATAGAGATAAGGTGCAAAGGAGCGAGACACTTCCGAAATGCCCACATTTCCTTGCAGAGGTCGTATCACTTTTTGAGCGTATAACACCTCACCCTGCCCTTTATCCACCTTGTTGTGATTGTACAAAAGTACTCCTAACAGCTGCCCTCCTCGATGTATTTTTGCTATCATAAGTCGCTGTTTTCGTCTTAAAAACTTACTTTAGTTTTTGCTCTATTTGCTGAGAAAGCTCTAATATTTGTTTGCAGATAGCAATCAATTGGGTAGTTTCTTTCTCTAATTTATAGAGGTAAGCAGCTGCTTTCTTCTCCGAAAAATTACGGTAGAGTATCTTTACAATCTGATTGTAATTGACCCCTACCGAACGAAATTGCGCATAGAGTTCAGTGAGTTTGGTGTAATAATCTAAAGCAGATTTATCAATTTTCACCACTTTTATCTCTCGGTTAAAAAGCAAAGAGGTGATAAAATGTGCTTTGACTTTCATTCCTGATTGCTCGAAAAGCGAGAGAAACTGATTGTTTTCTTCTTCATTTAATCTAAAGACATATCTAAAAGAAGCAGGATTTATCTTTTTATTCCTACCTATGGGGCGTTTGTGAGTTGTTTTCTGTAAGGTCATATAAATTCAGTGTTAGTAAAAAACCACGACTTCGGAGTGTGTTTTAAGCTCCCTGCAAGGGCAAGTGGTTTTGAGGTGCCTACACGCCTAATGCGTGCCTCAAAACACAACTTGCTCTGTTCGGGTGAACAGAAAATTCTCCCTAACGGTCGAATTTTAATTAGCTATAAAGAGAGAAATTAACACTACGAGCGGGTAAAGTGATTTCAGGGTGCAAAACAAGTCATTTCTTAGCAAAGGATTTGTATATAACACAAAGCCAATCACTTCCTTATAAAGCCATTTACAACCCTACATAAGGCTATATGTATATTTGTATGTTCCTTTGCACCCGCATACCAAAGCAAGTATGTACAAAAGTAAAAATGCAATTAGGTAGCTATGTAGCTACAAAGCTATAAAGCTACAGACGTATGTACATACGCAAGTAATTAGATAATTAGTCAATTACTTATGTGAGTAAATACTTACTTATAGAGGTAGTTAGATAATTGGCTAATTACAGATAGTTGTATTTGAATAGCTATACACTTATATACTTACTGAATTACAAACATATTTAAACACATATATATGACATCTATGACAAAATTCATTAGCTTTTCCACCCAGAAAGGAGGGGTAGGAAAAAGCACTTTTACTACCTTAGTAGCCAGCTTGCTACATTACCGAATGGGCTACAATGTAGCAGTGATGGATTGTGATTATCCACAATACAGCCTACACCGAATGCGAGAACAAGACCTCAAAACAGTGATGAACAACGAGCATTTTAAGAAAGCTGCCCATAGACAGTTTAGTGAGCTAAACAAAAAGGCATACCCCATAATACAATGTAAGCCTAATGAAGCCCTTGAAAAGGCACAACAGCTCATTGCAGAGACTCCTTTCCCTATAGAGGTTATCCTTTTTGATATGCCAGGGACAGTAAACACCGCAGGAATATTGACCCTGTTGGCTCAAATGCATCACATTTTCTCACCTATCACTGCCGATAGAGTGGTGATTGAAAGTACTTTGAGTTTTACTGAGGTACTTTCCAATATCATCGCTAAGAATACCGAAAGTACTATTAAAAGCGTGCATTTATTTTGGAATCAGGTAGATGGGAGAGAAAAATCGCCTTTGTATAAGATTTATGAGCAAGTGATTGCTGATTTAGGTTTGAACCTGATGCAAGCCTACATATCTGATAGCAAGCGTTTCCGAAAAGACGGCACAGAAAACCAACGATTGGTATTCCGTTCTACCTTAATGCCTGCTGATGAGAAGCTGATGAGCGGTTGCCATTTGGACGACTTTATTGATGAGTTGGTACAGATTATTCAATAAACCCTAAAGATATGAAGACAGTAAAACCTATAGACGAAAACGAACTAATGGAGCTAATGGCAGGCAAGCAACCCACGCCTGCCCCTGCCATTGCTACGGCTCCAATAGAGACAGAGAAAGCACCCCAGAAACCAGCTCCTACCAAGAAGAAAAAGGCAGAACTCTATGAGTATGAAAGTTATTTTTTTGAGCAGGGAGAGACTTCAGCAAGGGAAGGGAAATCGGTGTATATACGCCCTGAGTTTCACCAGCGAATAGCCCGCATTGTACAGGTGATAGGAGAAGATAAGATCAGTCTGTACAACTATTTGGATAATGTGCTCAAAGCGCATTTCGAGCAGTACCAAGAAGAAATTACACAGAGTTTTGAACAGAAATACAAACCTATATTCTAACAATGGAAAAGATTATCATTTTACTACTTATCGTGGTGATTTTGTTGTTGCTATCGGACAAAATGCCTATAACACTTTCTAAAAAGAGAGCTCCCCAACCTAAAGCTACCCCTATACCCAAAACAGCTCCTCTAACATCGGTAATGGGAGAAAGCAGGTTTGTGCCTCCTGCAAAGGTAGCTACTACAGCTATCCCCTTAACAGAAAAAGAGCAACAGGATATTCTGACAGAATGGGAAGAGGAACCTACCATAGACCTTGAAGATGAAGAAGAGGATTTACGCAGCTATCGAACAGAGGAAGAGGACAATGATTTTGCTACGGGGCTTTCATTTGAGGACTTGGAAAAGGTAGCTACTTTCCTCTCTGAGGACAAAGAAGAGGTAACTGCTGACAACATAGAGCTACTGCAAAAGGTAGAGGGCACCAGCCTATTAGAAGCCATAGAAAAAGCCTTACCCCAAGCGACTCTTAAAGTAAGCGTACTCTTGGAGAAGGCGTTGCCTAAAACTGTGGAGAGTAAAATGGAGTTTGATATTAGGGAGTTTGTGTGAGAGATTATCCTTCGTATTTAAAAATTTCTTCTAATACAAAACTATGGGTTTCTAAGATTTTTTGATTAATAAGTTTTTCATATGTTTTTTTATTACATAGTTTATGTTCATCATTAGATAATGTTTCTGTTAAATTATCTGTCAGAAAATCAATTTTGTCGCTAATATTTTTATGTAATAAAGGAGCTATTTTTTGAATAAATATCAAAAAATTCCTTCTGATATATGAAGATTGCTCTTTTGTAAAAGAAATTAGTTCCATTTTTTCATTATCATTTAATGAATCAGATTTAATTCTTTCTCTTAAAGAGGAAATTTCATCAAAATATTTCTCAATAACTTCCATTTTAGGAGTAATAATTAAGTCTTTTAGCAATTGTATATTTTTATCTTTTTTATCTTTTTTGTTCTGATAGAAAAATATATACCACCCAAGAAAAAGAGTTAATAGAGCAATAATAACATTAGCTATATTAGACAATTTTTCTATATTATCCCATATCCTAATCGAAATCAGCAACATAGCAATTTTTATTTAGTTAATGCATTATTAGCCCTTAAAATTCTATCAACAGCTTCTTCCAAATCTTCATTAATGTCATAACGCTCGCTATTATTAGAAAATTTAACTTTTTGATAAAACTTCTCCTTCCCCAATTTATTCACTATATTAAACAAAAACTCTTCCAAAAAAGAAGGGTTTATAGACATTATTTCTGGAGGTATAATGATTGTCAAATTATCAGAGTCCGACCCATTAGTGAATAAAGAATCTATTTTTGTTTTTTCTCTAATTTCTATACCTCTATCTCTTCCGGTAAAAACCTTAGAACCTTTTACTTTGTAGTCATTTAAATCTATTGTTAAGTCCATAAATTCTTAGTTTATTTCTATTGTATTCTCGTAATCCAACCTTAGTTTCACTGAAATAATCGTGCCAGGAAAATAGTTTTCTTGATATTTAACATATTTTTCATCTGGAATATCTTCAATATTTTCTGAATGATTAAAAGTCATCATTTTAAAAATTGTATTATTCCTTTTTTGTTTTGTGATTTGATACTTCCCATCAAAAATAATTTGAGTATGTCCTGTAGTTATAACCATTTTAGATATATCATCATTAGAGCAATTCCCTTTCAAATCAAAGAAACTTTCAATGAAACGTATTGCTCCATTTCCTCTTTTCCAGTCTTTTGTGCTAGTTACCCCATCTTGAAGGGCATATAAAGTCCATAGGGTTTCTTCTTCAAATTTTTTCTTTTTGAATAAGCCCTTTGTAGTATATCTTCGACTTATTGATTTCATTTGCTTTGTAACTTCTTCATTATCACTTTCTTTAAAAGTTTCGTAAAAAGTCTTCCCAAAATTAAGAATAGATAAATTTAAAATGCCATAATTCTCCTCATCAGAAGTTTCTATTTTTTCAAAATATCCTATAATGTATCTTTTTGTTTTATCAGAATGTTCTTCTGCATTTATTACAATTTCTCCTACAGCTTTATAAAGATTTGATTCAGCTTTATTAGTAAGAGTTCTTTTTAATTCTCCTAAACATTCTATTATATAATCTATTGTTTTTGTTATATCTACTTCTCTTTTTTCTAGCAATTTAGGATTGTTTTTATCTCCAATAATTATAGGAAATGGTTTTAAATTTGGAAAATCAATTTTTAATCCTTTCAAATTCTTGTAAGTTCCAACTGAAAACAATACCTTTTGAATATTATATGAATTGACATTTATTGGTTTGATAGAATGTATTCTCATTCTGTGCCCATCTTTTCTACATTGATTATGATATTTTATAAAATCAGCTAAAATGATATCCATACACATAGAAGCGCAAATATCCATTTGAATGCAATCTTTAAAATCAATTTTAATTTCCTCTGAAGGATTTTGATATAAGGAGCCTAATATTCTTTTAAAAAATAGAGTCGTTTCATTATAATTATCTATTATTGAAAATATTTTTGGAACCAAAAGTATATCATTTTCTGTAATAGTCTTATTTTCTTTTCCAAAAAAGGACTTGTTTTTAAGAAAATACTTTGTTGTATCTGAATACTCAGGTTTTTGTTTGAGTTTGCTTCTTTGTATATATTGATATAAAGGATAATCGGAGAAACTCGCTTTTGGATTTTTCCTTTTCACGTCTCTCTTATATTTATCAAATCCTAATTTTAACCTATGAAGTTTATTTTTTCTTCTTATACTTTTAGACATTAAATAAATGGATGTTTTTTCACTGATAAAAAAAAGTTACTTTAGCAACTTGAATTTAATATAGTCTTCAAATTCTTTCAAAAACCTCTTTTATATAATCAAAACCTTGATGTAAATACTTTGTTGGTATTTTATATTGTGAATAACGGGACTTTTGAAATTTCTCTTTCAATCTCTTCATTTCGTTTATCGAAATAAAATGTATTGTATCTTCTTTTATTTGATTTTTATTCTCTTGACTTCTTTCATAAATAGCGATTAGAATAGGTGTTTTTGTAAAAGATTGCATATTTAAGTGTTTAGTCAAATCATCACACTCAAAATAAAAGAAAATTTCTTCTGGAGTCTTTTCAAATTTATAAAAAGTTTTGCATTTTACATCAATTTCTATGTTTCCAAAATTTCTAACTAAATAATCTCCTCTTTTTATAGATTTATCAACATTGTTAGTATATATTTTAAAACTTTCTTGATTTTGATTTAAATCCTCAAGTATAAAACCTTCTTTATCAGCTTGTTTTTTGAAAAGATGTTGGGCTCTTATACCTATTCTAAAATCTTCATTTGCAAGACCTTTATATATCTCATTTTCAGAAACTTTAAAAGGTTTCCACTTCTCTTCTCCTTGATAAATAATAGTATCTCCTGTTATAGCATCCTCATAAACTAATTCTTCATAGTTTTCTATGAAGCAATGCTCTAATTTTCCGTCTATTATATTTATAAGATGATATCCCATATTATTTTAAAAGGTAAAACAAAAAAATTAATTAAAACCATATTTTTTCTCTCTATTTTTAAAGGCTTCTTTACCTCCTTCTACAATATCTGCAATATGTTCTTTAATACCCATACTTTTTAATAAATCCTTTTCGGCTTCAATTTTAGCAAATGTATTTTCTATAGCACCATTGATATAATCAAATTTATAAATACTCGAAGTTTCTTTGTCATTTTGTCCTTTTTGATTTGCAACAATAACATTTTCTGCATCGGCATTTACAACAATATTTGCATTATGTGTAACCAATATAATTTGTCTTTCAATCTTCTTATTCCTTAGATAAGAGATAATATTTTCACTCACAGAACGATTGTCTAAGTTATCTTCTGGTTGGTCAATCAGAATTGGTGATTTTGATTTACTCAAGCCTATTATTAACATTAGTATTACAAAACTTGCTTTCCCTGTGGACATTTCGCCAAGTTTATCATTTTTGTAAGTGATTTCCCAATAGTCATAAAAATAGTCATTAAGTAATTTTTTAACTGCCTCTTTCTTACTAATAGTTTTTATTCTATACTCACTAGTCATAATTTCATTAAACATCTTACTGATATTTGAAATTAATTCGTCATAATTAGTTTCAAAAATACGACTTCTATTTTCGTCTAAAATACAATATTTATCGTTATCATTATATGTTCCGTGAGTAAAACTAATTATTTCTCTTCTAAATTTTGGAAAATTAAATTGTGTAACTCCTCTTATCTGTAATCCATCTTTTTCGAGCTCTATAGTTCTATTTTTTAATTGTTCTACAATATCTATATATTCATTATACGAGTTTTTATACAAATCAAACAATTTTGTTTTAATCTCTTCAATGGATTGTCTTTTTTCCTCTATTTTTTTATTGAGACTATCTATCTCTGATAATAACTTCCCATCATTCTCAATAAATTCTTCCAGAGTTCTTATTTGCTTTTTAATGTCTTCATTCTGTTGATATGGTTTTAGTTCTTCTTCAATATTAGACTTTTCATAATTAATTTGTTTTAGTTCTTCTTTAAAAATATTATCAGTATTGAAAATTCTCTTCCCCTCGGAATTTATAATTGTTCCTATTTCTGAAATTAAACCTTGAAGTTGAACAATTGAGTCATCTATGAACTTTAATTTATCTTGATAATAACCTCTAAATTCATTTTTATGAATGCTTTGTAAAAAAGTATTTTTTCGTTCCTGTAAGTTAGATAATTCTTTATTCAACTCTTGAAGGAAAGCATTCGTTTGAGAAAAATCGCTATTCAGTAAATCTCTTCTTTTTTGATTTTCTTGTTGTTGTTCTTGAATACTTTTGTATTGTTGAATCTGTTCATCGGACAATCCAGCTTTTTTGTTCAACTCTTCAACTTTTTCAGAATTGGTTTTAATATTCGTTTGTAAAACTTCCTTATTTGATTTTGTTTTTAATTCAGCTTCTAATTTTTGTATATTATCAAGAGTTTCAAAATAGCTATTTATCAACTCTTCCCTTTCTTTATCATATTGTTTAACATTTTTGATAAAATCATCATACTTTTGTTTTGAATCAGTATCCTCACAAATAAGATTTCTAACTAATTTATTTAGAGATTCTCCTTTTCCACTTAACTCAGGTTCAGCAAGTTTTACCAATTCATTTTGTGGAATATACTTTATATTTGGAATTAGAGAATTATGCCCGTCTTCTCTATCAGATATTTTTTGAGAAATACCAGCTTTCGTTGTAATTTCAAAATCAAAGCCATAATCAATAGATTTTAGACTATATCTTTCTTCCCCATTATTTTTAAAAAGCAATTTGTCTTTTGTATCTGCTAATAAGGTTTTTGCAATAGAATATAACAATATAGATTTTCCTGACGATTTTCCACCGATAATAACATTAAGGTTAGGATTCAAATATATCTCTTCATTACTAAATTTATTATTAAGAGAGATAAATTTCACTTTGTCAATGATTTCTTTATCTTCTTTGAAGTCGGGTTCTTCTTCTTGTATTCTTACTCTTTCTTCAGGCTCATAAATAATTTGCTTCAATCCTTCAAAAGTAGGATCAGCCTTTATCCAACAGTTTTCTTTTAAGGAATAATTCTTTATATCATGATTATCAGAGGCAATAATCATAGGGATATACTTTCCTATATTAGGAAAAACATTTTTTATATATCCTTCCTTATCAGTTACTTTCCCAAGTTCATAAATATCAACTAAATCAACTATATCTTCTTTTTGTGCTATGGCATGAGGTAAGGAATTTGTAATGTTTTCAATGTTATTAGTTTTACTTCCTGCATGTATGGTTGTTATTCCTCCTAATTCTTTTATTAATTTCATGGTGTCTATTAAATCACAATATACTTCATTGTGTTTTTTATTAGAACCTTCTATCTGTTTTATATTTGTAGTGTTTTTTAGCTGCCCCCATATATAAGAAATATTAGAAGTGTCTGAAAAAATACCTATGAAATGTATTGGATCTTTACCTCTTGCATCAGCTAAAAATTCTATTCCAGGTAAGACAGTTATTCCTTTATCTTTACCAAGTAGTTGCAATTCTTGGATTCTGGCTATATCCATTGTATGGTGGTCTGTTATTGCAACAACAGATATTTTATTTTCAGCTAATATATCTATAATTTTTTGGTTAGTTACACTTTTATCTTTATAATCATATGATGAAGGAGTATGAAAGTGTAAATCCCATTTTCTCCACTCAGAACCTCTATTTATTGTTTTATTTGTAGTCATTGATTATCTTGTTTTTTATTCACGTTGCAAAGCTACAAAAAAAAACTTAAACAACAAGCCATCCCCCGCCATTTTCTGCCACCTGCTACCTCACTTGCCCTCTGCTCTTTATCTTCCCTTACTTTTGCACCAAATTTTAAAATAACAGATTATCAATGAAGCGAAAATCAATTCTAAAACGGCTCCTTCTGCTGACGATGATAGGAGTTACACAATTTTCCATTGCTCAGGGCAATGGTGTAGGAGGTATCAATGAAGCTACCCGTATGGTTACCTCGTATTTTGACCCTGCTACTAAGCTCATCTATGCCATAGGGGCTGTGGTGGGACTCATCGGTGGGGTGAAGGTATATAACAAGTTTAGTAGCGGCGACCCCGATACCAGCAAAACGGCTGCCAGTTGGTTTGGGGCTTGTATCTTCCTAATTGTAGCGGCTACTATCTTGCGTTCGTTCTTCTTATAGATTATGGAGACAAAAAACAGCTATTCTATCAACAAAGGCATCGGCAGAAGTGTAGAGTTCAAAGGACTCAAAGCGCAGTACCTCTTCATCTTTGCAGGGGGACTGCTCTCGGTGCTTATCTTGGTGATGATCCTCTACACGGTAGGAATCAATTCTTTTGTATGCTTGGGGGTAGGCGTTAGTATGGTCAGCCTTGTGGTTTGGCAGACTTTTTCACTAAACCAAAAATACGGTGAACACGGCCTGATGAAACAAGCAGCTCGCAAACGCCACCCCAAATACCTACGCCACCAAAGATCGCCACGCCAATTTATTCGTTACCCTAAACCTAAAACAACCCTCAATGAGAAATAGTTCTAAAATCAACACCTTAGAGAGTAAGTTTCCTATTCTTGCCATAGAACAAGACTGTTTGCTCACCAAAGAAGCCGACATCAGCGTCGGCTTCGAGGTGCAGCTCCCAGAGCTCTTTACCATTTCGGGTGAGGACTATGAGATACTCCACTCACTTTGGCATAAGGCTATCAAAGTATTGCCACAGTATACCGTTATCCACAAACAGGACTGGTTTATCAAGGAACAATACGAACCTGAACTACAAGGTGAGAACCTGAGTTTTCTCTCTCATTCGTACGAAAAGCATTTTAACGAACGTCCGTTCTTAAATCACAGATGCTATCTATTTATCACCCAAACCACTAAAAATCGAATGAGAGCCCAAAGCAACTTTTCCTCCCTTTGCAAAGGAAACTTCTTGCCTAAGGAGCTCACCAACCGAGAACACGCCACCCAATTTTTGGAAGCGGTAGCACAGTTAGAGCGTATTTTAAACGACTCTAACTTGATAAAGCTCCGTCAGCTCAAAACAGAGGACTATATAGGCACTCCCCACAAAAAGGGACTCTTTGAGCAGTATCTCAGCCTTTCCACCGATGAGAAAGAGAGCCTGCAAGATATATGTCTCTCCGCCGAGCAAATGCGCATTGGTAACCAAAGACTCTGTGTGCATACCTTATCAGATACAGAAGACTTGCCTTCTAAGGTACAAGCCGATAGCCGTTACGAGCGACTCTCTACCGATAAGAGCGATTGCCGTTTATCCTTTGCAGCTCCTGTGGGCTTGCTACTGAGTTGTAACCATATTTACAACCAATATCTGTTCTTGGACAATTCCGATGAAAATCTCAGACAGTTTGAGAAATCAGCACGCAATATGCACTCGCTTTCAAGATACAGCCGTAGCAACCAAATCAATAAAGAGTGGATAGAGCAATACCTCAATGAGGCACACTCTTATGGACTTTCCTCTATCAGAGCGCACTTTAATGTGATGGCTTGGTCGGACAACCCACAAGAGCTTAGGAGCATTAAAAACGATGTGGGTAGCGCTTTAGCGTCAATGGAGTGCAAGCCTCGCCATAACACCATTGATACGGCAACTCTCTATTGGGCAGGTATAGCTGGCAATGCAGCCGACTTCCCCAGTGAAGAGACTTTCTACACGTTTATAGAACCTGCCTTGTGCTTTTTCACTCAGGAGACCAACTATCAAAGTTCTTCCAGTCCTTTTGGCATTAAGATGGCCGACAGGCTCACAGGCAAGCCTATCCATTTGGATATCTCTGATGAGCCTATGAAAAAAGGGATTATCACCAACCGTAATAAGTTCGTCTTAGGACCTTCGGGGAGTGGCAAATCCTTCTTCACGAACCACTTAGTAAGGCAATATTACGAACAAGGAACACATATCGTTTTAGTAGATACAGGGAACTCTTACCAAGGAGTTTGTGAGCTTATTCACCATAAGACTAAAGGAAAGGATGGGATTTACTTTACTTATACCGAGGACAATCCCATTGCCTTTAACCCTTTCTACACCGATGATGGGGTGTTTGACATTGAAAAGCGAGAGAGTATCAAAACACTGATACTCACCCTTTGGAAGCGAGACAATGAACCTCCTACACGTGCGGAAGAGGTAGCCCTTTCCAATGCAGTGAACCTTTACCTACAATTGGTAAAAGACAATCCCTCGCACACGCCCTCTTTCAATGGCTTTTATGAGTATATCAAGAATGACTACCGAGCTATATTACAAGAGAAGCAGGTAAGAGAAAAGGACTTTGACTTGGCTAACTTCCTCAATGTGTTAGAGCCTTATTACAAAGGAGGTGAATACGACTATCTGCTCAATTCTGACAAGGAGTTAGACCTGCTCTCCAAACGCTTTATTGTCTTTGAAATTGATGCGATTAAAGACCACCCCATACTCTTTCCTGTGGTTACGATCATCATTATGGAGGTGTTTATCAACAAGATGAGACGCCTGAAGGGTATTCGCAAGATGATTCTCATCGAAGAAGCGTGGAAAGCGATTGCCAAAGAAGGAATGGCGGAGTACATCAAGTACCTATTCAAAACCGTGCGTAAGTTCTTTGGAGAGGCAGTGATTGTAACCCAAGAGGTAGATGATATTATCCATTCACCTATCGTGAAGGAATCTATCATCAACAACTCCGATTGCAAGATATTGCTCGACCAGCGTAAGTATATGAACAAGTTCGATGCTATCCAAGCGATGTTAGGACTTACCGAGAAAGAGAAGTCGCAAATCCTATCCATCAATCTCTCCAACGACTCTCGTCGCAAATACAAAGAAGTGTGGATAGGCTTAGGAGGCACACACTCTGCGGTGTACGCCACAGAGGTAAGTCGAGAAGAATACTTTGCCTACACCACTGAAGAGAGCGAAAAACACCAAGTGATGGAACTCTCCGAGAAGTTAGACGGCAATTTGGAAAAAGCCATCGTACAAATGGCTAATGGACTGTAATAAACTAATAATCATACGTAAATCATAATAATTAAAGTCAATGAAGAAAATGTTATTAACGGGGCTTTTTGCTATAGCTATGCTGGCAAGCCCCAAACTAAGCGCACAATGGGTAGTAACTGACCCGACTAATTTTGCCCAGAGCATTATCAACACTACTCAGCAGATAGTGCAAACCTCCTCGACGGCTAAGAATATGCTCAACAACTTCCGAGAGGTGGAAAAGCTCTATAACCAAGGCAAGGAGTATTACGATGCTCTGAAAAAGGTAAATAACTTGGTAAAAGATGCCCGCAAAGTACAAGAAACGGTGCTACTGGTGGGCGACATTTCCAAGATGTATGTAACCAACTTCAAGAAGATGAGCCAAGACCCTAACTTCTCCTCTCAAGAGTTGTCTGCTATTGCCAATGGCTACTCCAAGCTCTTGGGGGAAAGTTCTAAGCTGCTCAAAGACCTGCAACAAATCGTCAATAGCTCCTCACTCTCTATGAACGACAAAGAGCGTATGGACATTATCGACAAGGTGCATAAGGAGGTGAAAGAGTACTATAATTTAGTACGCTACTACACCCAGAAAAACATCTCGGTAAGCTACCTACGTGCTAAGAAGCAAAACGATGCGCAAAAGGTACTCTCACTCTATGGAACAGAACTCAAATACTGGTAAAAAACTGATAAATGGAAAATCTACACCAAATACTTCGTACTTTATACGATGAGATGATGCCCCTAACAGCTCAGATGTCTGCCATAGCCAAAGGCTTGGCAGGCTTAGGGGCACTGTTCTATGTGGCAATGCGTATATGGCAAGCTTTAGCCCGTGCCGAACCTGTGGATGTGTATCCCTTGCTCCGTCCCTTTGCCATAGGGCTGTGTGTGATATTTTTCCCTACTCTGGTGTTAGGAACAATGAATACAGTGTTAAGCCCTGTGGTAACAGGTACCCACAGTATCTTAGAAGGACAAACACTCGATTTACACAAACTACAAGAGCAAAAAGACCGATTAGAGCGAGAGGCACAGCTGCGCAACCCCGAAACTGCCTATCTCGTCTCAGATGAAGAGTTTGACAAAAAGATTGATGAATTAGGTTGGATGCCCGAAGATATGGCTGTAATGGCAGGAATGTACATAGAAAGAGGGATGTATGACCTCAAGCAAAGTATCCGATCGTGGTTTCGTGAGCTACTCGAAATGCTCTTTCAAGCAGCCGCTTTAGTGATTGACACCATACGCACTTTCTTTCTTGTGGTGATGTCTATTTTAGGACCTATAGCCTTTGCCATTTCGGTATGGGATGGATTTCAATCTACCTTACTACAATGGGTTACCCGTTATGTAAGTGTCTATCTATGGCTTCCTGTATCCGATTTGTTTAGTGCTATTTTAGCACGTATCCAATCCCTTATCTTACAACGAGACATCGAACAACTCTCCGACCCAAGTTTCATTCCTGATACTACCAACACAGCCTACATTATCTTTATGGTCATTGGTATCATAGGCTATTTTACCATTCCTACTGTAGCAGGTTGGATTATACAAGCAGGAGGTATGGGTAATTATGGTAGAAATGTAAACCAAGCTACCTCCAATGCAGGTAATATAGCAGGTGCAGGAGCTGGCTCTCTTTCAGGTAATATTACAGGTAGGTTAATGAAGTAAAAAACAAGTCTAATTGAATACTAAAATTAATGGAATTTAAAATCTTTAGAAACATCGAAAACGGATTCAAACAAATCCGTATGTATGCCATAGCCTTTGCTGTGCTCTGCTCAGGTGTGAGTATCTTCGCTGTAGGCTATGCCTATTACTTTGCCGAGAAACAGCGCGAGAAAATCTATGTGTTAGACAATGGTAAATCACTAATGTTGGCACTCTCTCAAGATGAGAAAATCAATCGCCCTGTCGAAGCTAAAGAACACGTGCGCAGGTTTCACGAACTCTTCTTCAACTTAGCCCCCGATAAGAAAGCAATTGAAGACAATACCAAACGTGCCTTCTTTATGGCTGATAAATCTGCCTTTAACTACTATAAAGATTTGGCTGAAAAAGGCTATTACAACCGCATCATCTCTGGCAATATCCTCCAACGGGTAGTCATCGATAGCGTGCGCTGTAACTTTAATAGCTATCCTTATCAGGTAGAAACCTTTGCCAAGCAGTTCATCACCCGTGCTAGCAACATCACCGAAAGGAGTCTTATTACCTCCTGCAGGTTGATTAACTCCGTGCGTTCTGATAACAACCCTCAAGGATTTATCATCGAACAGTTCAATGTAATAGAAAACAAAGACCTTAGAACCGTAGAGAGATGATCGCCAAAATCCAAAGAGAGATACATTCTCTAAAAAAGCAAACCCAAAGCTATTGTCAGGGGCTTTCACCCTCACAAAGAAAACGCTTGGTACTCTTAGCCTTTGCTGTCTACTCGCTACTTACTCTTTTTATACTATGGCACGCTTACCAAGAGTACCACCAAGGCGAAGCCCCTGCCATACAGCATATTGACAACAAGGCTATTGTACCTACAGAGGGAAATACCCCAAAAAAGGATTCGTTAATTTTTAAACAACTTAATAATGGAAAAGAACACACCCCTTCCAGAGCAAAACGGTAATACCCCTGCCTCAGATAAGGCTAACGCTCCTTCTTCTACACCGAGTTTCTTAGTCAGTGAAGAAGAGGAAAAAGCCCTCCAAGAGCGCAATGAGGAAAAAGCCCTTGCTAAAAAACAACAACTCAAGAAAATTGTCATCTATGCCCTAATGGGGATAATCTTCCTCGCTTGTATGTATCTACTCTTTGGTGGCGGAAGTGAGCAAGAGCAAACACAAGTAGGTATCAATGAGGCAATACCACAAGCTACCGAAACCCTCTTGCCTTCTGATAAGGAAAAAGCCTACGAAGAAGCCCTCTTAGAAGAAAAAGAAGCTGATAAAAAAGCCTCTCTCAATGCGCTGTCTGATTATTGGCAGGAAGACGAAGGTGAGGAATATCCCGAAGCTATCGAGGAGGAAGAAGAACCCACTCCGCGTTATCGCAAGGCTACCCCTAATGCCTTTGAGCGTTCTGCTCAGTCTTATCGCGATATTCACCAGACTTTAGGCAGTTTCTACCAAGACAATAGTGCTTACGAGGAGCAACAAAGACTCAAAGAAGAGATAGCCTCACTCAAGTCTCAACTCTCCAACAAGCAAGATCCTACCTCTGTAGATGCCCAAATGGCATTGATGGAAAAGTCTTATGAAATGGCTTCAAGATATTTGCCTAAAGGACAACAAAACCCTTCAATGATAGGGGGCGCAGGCTCACAAGAGGGCGAGGGGAACAATAGTAGCGAAGCTGACAATGCAGAACAGAGTAAAAACATCGCTCCTGTCTATACCCCAGAGGAAAAGGTCGTCAGTCGTTTGCCCCGCAAGCAGTCCGAGAAGGAGGCTCTGCAAGAATGGGTAAAGGAGCAACAGACCACTTTTTTCAATGGCGAGAGCTTTAAGCCACAAGGTAGTATCCTAAAGAATAGCATTCGCGCTTGTACACATATCGAGCAGCTATTAGGAGAAAACTCAAGGGTGCAGCTAAGACTCTTAGAACCTATACGAGTAGCAGGCATACTTATTCCCAAAGGAGAGCTGCTTACAGCCTCTGCTAAAGTGAGTGGTGATAGATTGTTACTCACCGTAAAATCCTTAGAATACAAGGGCAAAGTGATTCCTGTCTCTATAGCTGCCTACGATATCGATGGGCAACAAGGGTTATACCTGCCCGCTTCTTCCGATGCCAATGCCTTTAGAGAAATAGCAGCAGGAATGAGCAAAAGTTCAGGGAGTAGCTTTACCTTTAGCTCTTCCGCCAAAGACCAAATTGTTTCTGAGCTGAGCAAAGGGGTCGTGCAAGGAGGTACGTCCTATCTTTCTAAAAAGATTGCACAGCCTTCCATAAGGGTTAAAGCAGGTTATCAGCTCCTACTCATCTCTAAGAAATAGCCTTTCAGACAAACTCATAAACACACAACAAAGCACAAAGCACAAAACAACACAATTATTTATTTTTCAACCTATTAAACACACTTAATATCATTTTATTTATGCGTAAATTACACTTATTTTTATCGGTAACAATGCTTACTGTTACCGTGCAAGCCCAAAATGAGGCAAAGGAAAACACAACTCTCAGTACTGAGAAAAAGGAACTTTTAGCACAATCAGGAAAGGTAGTGCCTTATCCTTTGCAGGTGGCTTATGATCAAACAACCCATCTTATCTTTCCTGCTTCTATCCGCTATGTGGATTTGGGAAGCGAAAACTTAGTAGCCGACAAGGTGAAAGATGCCGAGAATGTACTAAGGGTAAAGGCAGCTAAAACAGACTTTACCGATAGCACCAACCTATCGGTCATCACTCAAGACGGAGGCTTTTATAGCTTTGAGGTGAGTTATCACACCACGCCACAACCTCTTACCATTGATTTTGGCAGAGGAATGCCCCAAGGCAACAATGTGAAATCGGATATTCTCTTCTCTGATACAGGCTGGGAATCACCTGCGGTGGCACAGATTATTATGTCGTCTATCTACCATCAGAAGAAGAATTATATCAAGCATATAGGTTCGGAGAATGCAGGTATACAGTGGCTACTAAAAGGCATCTATGTACACAATAGCAAACTCTATGTAGATGTGCAATTGTCCAATCGTTCTAACCTGCCTTTTGAAGTAGATTTTATCACTTTTAAAATCATTGATAAGAAGACCACCAAAAAGAGCATTGTACAAGAAGTGCCCATTGAGCCCTTGCGCGTATACCAACCTATATCCCTACTAAAGGCTCATAAAGAAGCTCGCTCGGTGTATATGTTAGACCAACTCACCCTCTCTGATGACAAGGTTTTGCGGGTAGAAATCTTTGAAAAGAACGGCTCTCGTTACCAATCGTTCCTTATCACCAACGAGGAGATTATAGCCGCTCGCCCTATTGAACAGTTTAACCTTAAATTCTAATGCCAATGTTAAGAATTATCACTTGTATTTGTCTGTGCTTTTTAGGAGGCTTCATTGCCCAGGCACAGCGATTGTTACCCAAGCAAAAAGGTATCTCGCTCTCTTGGGTTGCACCTGCAGAGGCTTTTACTTCCTCTTTTTCTGATGATTTTGGGGTGCAGTTGGGCTATAGTATCAATGCTAAAAGGGGTAACTACAAGCATTTTGCTCTTGAATATCAAAGGCGATTGTACCCTTACAAGAGTCTGAATATACCCGTTGAGAGGTATATAGGTGCAGGAGGCTATAGCTTTGCCTTAGTCAGTGACAGCAGTAAAACGGTGGCTTTGAACTTGGGAGCAGAAGCTCTTTTGGGCTATGAGGTAGTCAATCATAGCAAAAGCCTCCTTCCTGATGGAGCTTTGATAAAGAATGAAAACCATTTTCTCTATGGCGCACAAATTGGCTTGCAGATAGAGACTTACCTAAGTGATCATTTTTTAGTACTTTGCTCTGGCAAGGTAGCGGCTTTGTGGGGAAGTTCCTTTGAGCTACTGCGCCCCTGTGCTACTGTAGGACTGCGTTATATGTTTTAACCTTTAAAAAGACAATACGATGAAGAAAATAAATCAGAAAATTGTAATAGGACTCATTGCAATGCTATGTGTGACCCTATTCACCTCTTGTAAAAAAGAGTTAGACGTACAACAAAACTTTCCTTTTGAGGTAAAGGTATTGCCTGTGCCTAAAAACATAGGTAAAACCGATACCGTAGAAATACGTTGTGAGTTGCGTTCTCCTTACCAGTACGATGAGAACCGCTATTTTATTCGTTACTTTCAGTATGAGGGAAAAGGTAGTTTGCGTACCACCTCACAAGGAGAAGTCTTACTTGTTAATGATATCTATCCTCTTACCTCCAAAGGAGCGTTTAGGCTTTACTACACTTCAGCCTCAGAAGCTAACCAGTCTTTCTCCGTTTGGATAAGTGACTCCTTCGGCAATGAACAAAAACTGGATTTTGAGTTTAATGTGAAGAAAGAATAAAAAGAAAAATCCCGTTAATTCGGGATTTTTTTTGTAGCTTTGCAGTCTTAAATAAAACAAAATAAGATGCAACCCTCAGTAAATAACATTGTAGAAATTTGTGTTCCTTTAATAATCATATTGTTAGGAACAGCATATCCTATAATTCTAAACAACATATCTAATATAGGAGAAAAGTATCATTCAAAATACATTATAGCTTTATTTAAACAAGAGAGATTTTTTAATCAAAATTCTTTTCAATGGATATTGTACCTTTCTTTATTTCTTCTATTCTTTCTTATATTTAAATTTGAACCTTTATTTGGTTGGGATAATTGGTTTATTAATAATTCTGCAAACATATTAGTTTCTTTAGTAACTGCTTTATTACTATTTATCTTTTTCAAATGGATAAAAAAGATTTCTATATATAATAGCAATATAGATAGCTTACTTGATTATATCATTAAAAGATATGAAAATTCCAACGGAAAAACTAAAGAATATACTTTTATGTCTATTAATGATATAGCTATATATGCTGTTAATACAAAAGACATTGATTTGCAAACGAAATTATTAGATTTCTATTTTAACTATGTTATCAAGTATAGAAAGGAATATAACAATACTGATAAAGAATTAAACTATGAGATATTGACTAAAAGTAAAATATTAAATTTTTATGGATTGATTAAAAGTAAAATATTAAATTTTTATTCTAAGCATAGAGAGAAATATAACAATACAGATAAAGAATTAAACTATGATAAAGAGTTTTATGGATTGATTAGTCGTATAATTGATGAGTGTGTCGAAAATAATTATAAGGACTTACCTCTTAGGTATAGTGCTATTAACGGGGGATTATTAATTCCTAATGATTTTCAAAATATCAAAATATCAGAAGATACTTATAATAGTCTATGGTATAATGTGATATTAATGAGAAATAAAAGCGATTTCATAAGTAAGTTTTGGGCACATTCTAATCAATATTTTTGGATGGAGCTAAAAGAAATTGTCTTGAATTTTGACAAGTCTAACAAAAAAGAATTTAAAGAAAGAGAACAAGAACGTAAAAGATTCTTAGAATTTCATTATGCAGTAGGAGGTTTATTGCTCTATTCTAAGAATTATGAGGCTTTAAAATATATATTTTCTTATTCTCAACAATCTCCTCCTGATTATAAGCTTTTACCCTATAAAATGAGAGATATATTTGATTGGATAGAATTTTTTAGGAATGAAAACAAACAAATCCCCAAATTCTTTATAGGTAATGATAGATATCAATTTCCAAATTTGGATAGTGCAGGGACAAATAGACAAGTTGTTTTTTGGATTTGTAGTTATTTATGTGTATTGTTTATTAGGCAATATAAATTACTAAAAACTCTATACTATTCTAATACTACAAATCAACCATATTTAAATGATTTACCTTTAATGGAATTGTATAATTGGAAAGAATCAATTACTTATTTTAAGTTCTGTTTGAATAAGGTTTTAGAAGATAAAGAAGCCTTAGAACAACTTGAGTTGTGGAATACTTACGAATTAAAATATTCTGAAATAGATAAATTTATAATTGAACTTGAACAATCTATTGACGAACATATATCAGATAGAAAGGAAAGAGCCGAATTATCTCAAAAGAAAATAGAACAATTTTATGCATCATCTAAAGAAATCTTAGGGAATTGTTTGGAAGAGTATCTCCCAATTAATAATCCAGAAGATTTTGATACTGATTTTAAGGTTACTTTCTCAGGAGAAAGTGTATTATTTAATAAATCTTGTTTTGTTGATGATGATATTCCTTGTATGAATTATGATAGTAATTTAGCTAATATTATTTCAAGGTATTCAATTAAAAAATATATTCCCAATAGTTTCTTAGGAGCAGAGACTAAAAGTTATTTGTTAAACAACAATAATTTATTGGAGGGAATAGGTAGAATTATTAATGATAAAGAAGAAGATATTGTAATAATAATATTTAATGCTGGATATGATACTTCCCAAAAATTAAACAATAGTCAGTATAAAGAAAAAGTGATTCCTTTACCTGCAACAGACCTTAGAAACACTATTTTCATTTTAGAAAAATCTAATTTACCTAATATAGAAATAGCAGATATTTCTAAAGAAGTTAAGCAAGAACCACAAATAAAAAAGATTAGTGACGAATGGAATATATATGGTACAGTAATAGATATCAATCTTCCAGAAAATGAAGCTATAAAAGAAAAATGGATTGATGATATAAACTATTATCAGAAAGAAAATGAATTACAAATCCTATTGGGATTACTTTTTCTGGGGCATATAAAATTTAAATTGGATAGAAAAATTATTCAAATAAATATTAATAATGAATTTGAAGAATTAGGAACTGAAAATAAATTATCTGATTTAGAACCTTTGTAAAAGCCAAAATCCTCCTTTCTCTTCCAAAACAAGCCTACTTCTAAAAGTGGGCTTGTTTTGTTTTACCTTTGCGCAAAATAATGCAAATGGAAGTAGTAGTTATAGAAAAATCTGTTTTTGAACAGATACAGAAAGACGTACAGCAACTCAACAATTCTCTGCAAGTGGTAATGGATACTTACAAAGGTATTTGGCAAAAAGAAAAGTGGTTGGACTCTCAGGAGGTTTGTTTGCTTTTAGGCATTAGCAAGCGTGCTCTGCAGTATTATAAAGACCAAAAACTCTTGCCTTTCTCGTGCATCCACCGCAAGAACTATTTTAAGCGTAGTGATGTAGAACAGCTTTTAACCTCTAACCTTCAAACCCGATGAACTTGCTCACAGAAACACACCAGGAACTAGGCTCTTACCTTAGTCAGCTTGAGAACCTAAAAGAACAAATGGACTTTATCCTTAAAAACTTCCGACCTGTATTTGAGGGCGAGATATTCTTATCAGGAAAAGAAGTCTGTGAGCTGCTGCATATCACCAAAAGAACCCTACAGCAATACCGTGATGATGGACTATTCCCTTATATCCAAATTGGTGGTAAAATTCTCTTTAAACAAAGTGATATTCTAAAGATTTTGGAGGCTAACTATAAGAAATAGCTCCTCTTTTTATCTTTAATGGCTTTCTTATAAGGCTTCTCTTTATCCTAAACTAACAAAAAATCTATCTGTAAGGTCTTTCTTTTGCTTCTTTTCTTTCTCAAAGAAAAGAAGGCTGGTAGCACCAGCAGGCAGTTTAAGCCACGACAGGCAGTCAGTAACACAGATAAGCAATCATAAAAAACACCTCTTAGAAATACTCTAAGAGGTGTTTTTATTAAGGATTAAACCAATAAGGGTTGTGTACGAAAGTCTTTGAGGTTGAGGAAAAAACCTCTGTAAGGAGTGAGTCCTTCTCTGAACAAGTTCCAAAGTAGGGTGCTTCCCATTTGTGAAAGGGTGGCGTTGATGAACAAATCTTGCTTGGTTAAGGCTTCGGCAAGGGAGCAACTTGGGGTATTGTCATTCTGCTCGGCTTGCGTTAATAGTTCTCCAAAGGCTTGTGTAATAGTAGGCAGGGTGTCTATAGGGATAAAGGTATCACTATGAGGTTGCTCAATGGCTTGTAAAGTACCTAAAATCACTTGCCCTGAATGGGTGCTGTTGCCAAAATCTAACCAATACTTAGGGTTGTTGTGGTAGTGATGGGCTCGTTCTAAATGGGTGAGCACCTCTCCAATGTCAAAGCGTGCCTTTGCACTATCTACACACGAAAGGTAAATGCTTCCTCTCATTGTTTCTTCATCAGAGAGAAAGGTCTCAGTGCTGAATAGCTGTGTTTGCGCTCTCCAATCTATACCAAAAAAGCGATTGATACGGCTTATTAGAGCAGTGGATTTGTACATTCCTAACTCACAAGCTGAAAAGAGTTGTCTGCCGAGATTGGCAGGACTTACAAGGTCGTTATCCCAAAGGGTTACCGATAACCCTACGTGTCCTAAAGCAACCAAAGCGTGGTTGATACGTGCTAAAGCAGTGGCTACTTGCGAGCCTGTGCCTCCTGCTCCTATCAGATGTACTTTAATAGGATTGGTAGCATTGAGTAAAGCTGTATCAGTAAAATGTACCCGCTCTTTGTGTGCTTGGACTGAGGTGATGAAAGGGTTGAGGGTGTTTGAGGTGTTTAGGGTTTGTTTCATTGTTATAGAATTTGTTGTAAGGTGAGGTGATTGGGATTGAGCAGTTCGCAAGGAAAAGACTTATTACTTTGAGTGAGTTCTTGCCAAAGGGTTATTAAGGGTATTTTGGTTATAGGGTATGAGCCTAATTGATGAGAAAAATAGCTGTTGAAAAAATAATCTTCCCATTGGGTGATAAAGTCTTCTAAGCAAGAGGCTTTACGCTCATTTACCTGCACTGACCCCATACACACATTACCATTTTCATAAACGTTGAAAAAAGGCGCATAGCACAGAGATGTATTAAGGTGTGGCTTTTGGTTTTTGGCTAAGGCATATATCCAAAGGCTCTTGGGGGTAGCTTTCCACAATAGAGGAGGTAGACTTACTTCTTTGTTTTCTATAGCAAGGGAGGAAGCAAAAAACAACTGCTTTTTTTGTGCTTTAGAGTACCAAACAGCCTGCCCCTCGCCTTTATGGGATAGATGGAGCACCCTGCGGGGGATAATACCTTTAGGGATTAGAAAGGCTTGTACTTGCTCTTTTTGGCAGGTGAGCGTTTTGGCAAGTGCTTGCGCTTGGTCGAGGGTAAGCGGTTGTGCGCTTGTAGGGTTACCATTGCTATCAAGGTGTAAGTACTCTACATAACTCTGTGGGTTGTAGCGGTTACTATCTTCGTAAAAAACAAGTGCTGATGTAGGGCGATATACTTCCCCTACTTCTGGGGTGAGGTCTGTGTATTTCATTTTAAATGCGGTTTAAAAGGGTTATAAGTTTGGTTAAGAGAGGAAAGAAACGCTGTTCAAAATCAAAGTTAGCAAGGGGTGTTGTGCTGTTGAAATGTTTGTAAATGGTAGGGAGTTCTATCTCACTACATTGGGAGTATTCTCCATTGAGCCAATCTAAAAGATAGGTATGGAATAGGTCGCTTTGGTCTTCATAGACAAAAGATAGGTATTTCTCTACCTCAAAAAGTTCCTCTTCACCTTGCTCATAGTCCTCTGCTATGTGCAAATGGGTATAGATAGAGTGGTTAGGAAAATCCTGCCACAAGGTATAAAAGGCTTGTGAGAGGGCAAGGCATTCGGCTTCTAAATCATTCTTAGGAATAAAGCGGTCTATACGCCTTTGAAAAAAGTCTAAATGGCAAGGGTTGCGTATCTTTTTGGAAAGAATAGTACCTATTTGTTGTGCCTGCTTTAAAAGGTGCAGGAGGTGGTCTCTTTCTGCTATTTCTTCATAGTCTTGGCTAATACAATCTTGCAACATTTCATAGGCATAAGCCACAAAACAATCTTCTTGTACATAGTTTGCTATAAAAGCACGTTGGTTTAGGTAGGCATATACCGATAAAAATAGTTCATAAAGTGGTTTGTTTTTATGTACTTTCAGAAGTCTATAAAGCGGTTGCAGAGGGACAAAAAACACTTCGTTGGGCAAATAAAAACGTTCTTCGCAAGAGAAAAAAGCATCGCTATTGGGGGCTTTCAATACTTTTAGTTCACAGAAAGTACCTTTGGTATCTCTCTTTTTGATTTGCTCTTGGCTGTAAGAAAGGGCTAAGGCAATCCCGCAAGAAAGGTCGTACTGCTCTATGGGAAAGGGAGTAAAGCCGTAATGGTCTGCCATTTGAGCGAGGGAACACTTGAGAGTGGTTTTTAGCTGTGCTTGCTCCTCTCCACTAAAAATGATGTGCTTGCTTGAGTGATACACTTTAGGAGGAAAGGTCGTCTTTAAAAAACCATTGGCAAAAGAGTTTTCGGGGCTACTTGTTGCTGTTCTTGACGTATCTGTGAGCGGTCTTTGGAGCGTTGGACTGCTTTGGAAAACTCTCTTAACCTGCGGTAGAGTTCTCTCTGTGCTTCGCTTTGTATAGGTGCGAGGTTTTGTTGGGGTTGCTGTTGCATACATTTTTAGCTTGTTTTTAGTTTTTGATAACGTTTTTAATTTTAGCTATAAGCCTTGTTTTAAGCTGTTTTACAAGGCTCATAGCTTTAGAATTAGTAGAGATTTAGCCTTTCGTACCCATTGTGATTTGTAGGGGATAGACAATGCTGTCTCCCTCTACGTAAGGTGTGCCTGCTTTGGCATTGGTGAGCAGGGGGTAATGGGTGCTGTAAAAATTCTTGACTTGCTCTACTGACCACGATGGATTAGGGTCAGCAAGGTGAATAGTTTGTCGGTTTTCTTCAAAGACAAACATTCTTTTCAGTTGGGTAGCTATGAGCATAACAATACTTTTTTAGGGGTTAATACTTATTCTTCAAACAAGGTAGGGGCAAAGTGTGTGGATAGTTCTGACCTTTTTTTGCGGATTTTATCGGCATAGTTAGGGAACTCATCGGGAGGAGGTAGTTTTGACCACGCTTCTCGGTACTTGCCCTGTGCTTCTAAATCAGCTACTTTTTTCATAGCCTCTTCGTATTTCTTTTGTTGTTTCTCGGCTTTTTCTTTCTCCATAGCTGATTGCCTTTGGGCTTGCTTTTGCGCCTCGATGTACTGCTCCATATTTACAAGCAGAGAGGAGGTTTCTTCTAAGGGTTGGGTGATGCTTTGAAAAAAGCCTGCATCTAATTCTTCGGCTGTACCTCTAAGTACTAAGGGAGGCAAAAGGTGCTTGGCAGGGTCTGAACATTGTTCATTCTCAAGCAATACCGATACAACAAGCTGGCTATTTGCTTCTTGAGTTATGACTAAGTGCAGTTTGCCTTGTATGGCTAACTGAGCAATTTGATTGAAAAAATGGGTTTCCATTGGATACTTCGTTTTTAAATTGATACTTCTGTTTTTATATTCTTATCTTTTAAGGGGCTTTTTTAATAGTGTTTTCAGTGCGATAACTCACTGTGTAGCCGTTTGCCTTTACGATAGCTTCTAAGGCTTGTCGGGCTTTGAGGGTTGCCTCTCGGTCTTGGTCACTAAGGTTCATAAAGTGCAGTGGCTCAAAAGTTCGGATGATTATCCCTATATAGGACAGGGCTTGGGTGTCGGTTGTTAGGGGTTGTTTGAGTGTGTTCATTAGGATACTCTTTTAGGTTAAACTACTTCTTGGGGTTCTATCTCAAACTCAATGCTTCTTTTGCTACATTGGGTTTGGTCGTACCATTGCAAGTTGGTTAGGTCGTCTTGGGTAAAGGGTAGCTTGTACCGCTTGCAATAGGCTTTTATCACTTCGATTGCTTTGTATTTGCTTGTGCATACTTGCATAAGGACACGGCTACTCATATAGTGCCAGCTATCGGTTTTATAGACTAAGTAAACGCTTTCCATAGGCTGTTAGGTTTTATTAAGGGTTGAGTTCTGGGCTTCTTTGAGTTGCTTTAGTTTAATATATAAGTCCTGCCAATAGGCTTTTAGCTTCTTATCTAACGCTTTGTGGGTATTGTCAGTATGCTTATAGCCTCTAAAGCTATCGGCTTGCGCTAAGGCTTTATCAAGGTCGGTTACCTCTATAGGTGCGCCATTGAGGTCTGTTATTATCATTTTTCAAAGTTTTTAAAAAGTTCATCAAAACGAATGTCGTCCGTCCAATACTCATCGGAGGAGTATTTTCCATAGGCTTTTATATAGAAATCATCGTATCGGGTAAATACGCTTCGGTAGATTTCTAAACGACTTTCAGGCGTATTGAAAGAGGCTAATTCCTCCTCAGTGAGTTCCACAAAAGCCCAAGTACGTTCTTCCAAAAAGGATAAATCGGGCTGTTCCTCATCGCTGAGGGTATAAAAGTCGGTTCTTGCCTCATAGAAACTAAGGTTTACAAAATCGGGGTCGCTCTTTAGGGTAGATACTTGTTGGGCTACATTTTTCACTTTCTCAAGCCATTGCTTGGTAAGGCTGATAAGGGCAAAGTCGCAACTATCCCATTCGCTATTGGTATAGGCACGCACCAAAAGGTGTGTTGTAGGTGTTTTGCTGATATTCATTTTTCGTTCAATTTTAAAGGGTTATACATTTAGAAAGGCAAATCGTCCTCGTCTTCCTCTGCTACTTGCTCTGCTGTGACTTGGGGCTTTGGCAAAGGTGTTATGGCATTTGCGTTATTTGTCTCACTTGCAGAGGTATTAGGTGTTACTTCTGCTTTCTTGCTAAAGTGGAATTTGATTTTGGAGGTGTGAAAGTTCAAGCCTGCTTGAGGTTCTCCCTCACGATTGAGCCACGCTCTTGCCGATACTCGTCCTTCCAATTCAACCAATGTGCCTTTGGTAAGGTACGGAGCAACCCCCGTACTGAGCCAATAAGCACAGTCAAAAAAGGAGGTTTGTTGTACGTTTTCACCTGCTTTGTTTCGGTAATTGTCGTTCACTGCTACAGAGAAATTAACGACTTGTTTGCCATTTGATAGGGTTTGCACTTGTGCATTTTCGGTAAGTCTTCCTACGATATTCATAAGCGTTCTGTTTGTTATTAGGTTACTAAATTTCTACTATTTGGTCTATGCGCCCATAAAGATAGGCACGGAGGCTGGTGCGGTCGATAGCATAGTATTCATACCAAGTATTATACTGCTTTACGATGAACTTTTTCAGCACATCGGAAAAATCAAATCGGTAGCCCAATAAGGGGATAGCATTTCTAAAAAAGCAGTTACTATTGACCGCTTGAGTAATCCAATTTTTCTCTGTTCGGGTGAGTTTCTCACCACTATTGAGTTTTACACGGAGCTGATAGACTTGGCAGTCTTTCAGATGTTCTAAGGGGCTTATTTCGTGAGACACAAATTTGGTTGCAATACAGGGTTCTTTTTTCATCTTGTTGCATTTTAGGAGTTTTATACTGCTTTACGGCTTGTTTGGACACGATACGCACGATTTTCGGCTTTTAGGTTGTCTTTTTGAAATTTTTTATTCGACAATGGGAGGAAAAGCGGTATTCGTTTTAAAAAACAATCTGTAAGAAGCGGCATTTTTCTCATATTTGAC
>NZ_KN390006.1:32737-35544 GCF_000213295.2 Capnocytophaga sp. oral taxon 329 str. F0087 | reverse complement strand
GTGAGTTGTTCCATTTTTACTGTCAGATAGCCTCGAAAAGCTGTCTCTTCTAAAATATTTTTGATAAAAATGGGTAAGAAAGCAGCCGCAAAAACAGGGAGATAGGCAGCAACACTAAACTTGCTCACATCTACCCATCCTAATAGCTTACCAACAAACAGCGTTATGCCAATAACCACGGGATAGAGTGCAATAGCAAAGATATACCAGCGAATGTTTTGCTTAAAACGAGGTTTTAAAGGGAAATCTTTCCAACCATCACCACCAAAAATGCGAAGCAAAATCATACACACAATAGGAGTAGCAATAAAAATCCCTGATCCCAAAGACTCTAAAGTAGAAGGCTCACCAAGTAAGTGGTTTAACCCAATGCCTATCCATCCACAAGAGATGGCTACCAAGCTAAATAGAGTTACATTCCGAAGTGTTTTTTTATTGGTTCTCATATTATGGTAGGTTTATTTTAAAATTTCTAAGATTTTATCTTCATCGTAAACAAGCATACCAACTGCCACCAATGAAGCGATACCATGCACCAACATCCAAGCCTTAGCAATGTTATTTTTCAGTTCCTGAAAAGATAAGCTTCGGTATTCCTCACTATTTTTTATTATTTCTACCACTCGTCGGCTTTCAGGAAAAATATCGATAAGTTTTGCATTCGTAACATTATCCATATAAAAAGCCTTAAACAAAGCAGGCTCAATATGTGCCATTCGCACATACCCCAGCCCTAAATCTAAAAGAGTATTGCCTGTTTTTGAATAACCTAGTATTACATTTTGAAGATGTGAAAGAGCTTTTTTGCAGATTTCAGCTTTCAGGTCGTCCATATTTTTGTAGCACCAATAAATGGGCTGAGTAGAGCAACCTATTTGCTTAGCAATATTTCGGGCAGAAAGCACCGCAAAGCCTTCCTTTCGCACCATTTCAAAAGCAGTTCCTATAATTACTTCTTGCGTTATTGTTGTTGATTTTGGCATAATTTTTCACTATAACAGACATAATATAACACCTGTTATTTTTGCAAAAGTAGTACATTTTTTTGAACCTGCAAGTTTTTCGAAAAAAAAGAAAATAAAAAATTTAAATGTATTTTCTATTTCTGTTTGTATTAAAAAGGGATTTTGGCTTTTATTATTCACTAACTCTCTTATTTCCATCGTATTTTACTCCTGTAATACTTTCAAACCATTGGTTTAAGTATTCTTCTTGCTCCTGAACGGTAGCTATTTGTGAAAAATCGTTCTCGGGATCAAAGATATTTATTATTTCGGCAGTATCATAATCATACCTTTTTCCTAAAACTAACTTTACCGCTCGAAAATTCTGTTTGAAATGCCGAATCATATAATAATGACGCCTTGCCCCTTGTATCAATAGTTTTATGCCCTGCTGTTCTAAACGCTTGCGAAGGATATAGAATAGCGACCTTACCTCATTTGAAACCATTTCGTAATGATGATTAAGCGTGTCCTGATAAGTCATTACAAAAACCTTTACTTTTCCGCCCATATAGGTGAACGTTTCATCTTTAGAAAACATATCTAATAACACTGTGGAATTTCCTCTATCTTCTCTATAAAAAGTAATAGTAGCCTCTATCACTTGCTGGTCTGTTGTAAAGGCTTTAATGAAATACTGAGAAAAATTCTCTTTGACTTCTTGTGCTTGCATAGGAATGATTGTTGTTGCTAATAAGATGACTATTAGTTTATTTAGGTAATTATCAGAGATGCTTTTTATATAACAATGCTTTTAACTCTTTGAAAAAGAATTTTTCATTCTGCAAAATTGCATAGCAAGTAATCTATTGCATCTAAATTCATATCACTAACTTTTTAAAATCTCCCGTAAAGTATTAAAAACTTTCTGAGAAAAACAACCTTATTATCAATATTTTATAATTTGGAAATCACTGATTTTCA
Source organism: Capnocytophaga sp. oral taxon 329 str. F0087 (assembly GCF_000213295.2). NCBI lineage: Bacteria > Pseudomonadati > Bacteroidota > Flavobacteriia > Flavobacteriales > Flavobacteriaceae > Capnocytophaga > Capnocytophaga sp. oral taxon 329. The sequence goes on along the minus strand of NZ_KN390006.1, from coordinate 33,616 downwards.
AATCTCAGTTTTACAATATTGAATTGTGCGAACAGTGTTCGCACTTTTTAAATTCCCCCGAATTCAGGGGAATTAAACTTATATAATCAGCTTCATTAATCACTCTGATATTTATTTCAACATCTTGTACTTTAAGTTTATTATTTGTTGATGCCATATTTTTGGTAAATTTTAGTTGTTAATTTTTTTTTGAATTACTATATAAACGTCCCTACAAGTACAATATCATTAAAAAGGTTCTCCTATAATACGGGTTTTATACTCACCTTTTACTATTTGCCAGCACACTTCGTAAGCAAGATACCCATCGCCATTATGTGCAATGATATAAAGGATATCGTCTTCCTCATCGTAATACGCAAAATTGTTAGTGTCCCAAATGCCAATCTCATACAAATCATCATAAGCACTTTTAGGGATAGGTACGTTTTTGCCATTGATAGTTACAGTGATACTCTTGTAATGGTCTTTAGGTAGAAACTCATCATTATCTAGTCCTTGTACCCGTTTCCCGTCAATGATATACTCACTATACTCTTTATGCTTTTTCTTGGTAATTTTATGCTTGGTTTTGTCAAATGGCTGTTTGGTAAGGGTTACACTAATGCCTTTACCAGCAATGGTGATACTATTGCCTTGCTCTTTCCCTTTGCCAATAGAAGGAAATTCGCTAATCATCTTTAGGCGACTTTTATGCACATAGCCTTTATCTACAGCAATCCAATTGGGAGGAGTAGGTTCATCTTCCAAAAAATAAACATTCACAAGGGTATTAGCAGGTAGCGTACCTACAATTTTGCTTTTTACGCTTTCTTTAGCGCGAATGTTTACATAGCCGTCTTTGTCTTTTACTACGGCATAATCTCCAAAAGGACCTTG
>NZ_KN390006.1:31288-32226 GCF_000213295.2 Capnocytophaga sp. oral taxon 329 str. F0087 | reverse complement strand
CTTTCTTTAGCGCGAATGTTTACATAGCCGTCTTTGTCTTTTACTACGGCATAATCTCCAAAAGGACCTTGCGCAAAGGCGTTGGTCGTAAGGAGGAAGAATAAAATAAGTAAGTGTTTCATATTCAATAGATAATTGACAATAAGCTATTTATCAAGTTGTTTGTTGCTTTCGATACTTATATAAGTATCGTTTGAAAGTTTTTTAATAGATTTCAGATGTATTCTCTACCCAATTTGAAACGCTAATAGTAAATGTTGGCAATCCTGCTTCTTTTTTAAAGTGGTCGAATTCGACCACTTTAAAATTAGGATTATAAAGTATTTCCCAAGTACCTAAAAATTCTAATGTACTTCTATTTCTTATCCAGTTTTTTATTATATCAGCAGCTCTTGCTTCATCATTTTTACCTTTAGCCATATCTGTTAATGAAATATAATCCTGATTGTCTATTGTAGCTAAAGATATTTCAACATCTTGTACTTTAAGTTTATTATTTGTTGGTGCCATATTTTTGGTAATTTTTAGTTACATCATTAAAGTGGTTATCTGATGATACGGGTTTTATACTCACCTTTTACTATTTGCCAACACACTTCGTAAGCTAAACCAGCTTCGCCATTATCTGCATAAATATAAAGTGCTTCAGCTTCCTCATCATAGTATATGGAACTGCTAAAATAGGAAATTTGATACAAATCATCATAAGCACTTTTAGGAATAGGTACGTTTTTACCTTTCATAGTTACGATAATACTTTTGTAATGGTCTTCAGGTAGTGAATCGTCTCCTCCATAAACTTCTATACCATATATTTCTTTACCATCAATGATTAATTGATCATAACTTCCCTGATCTTTCTTAGTAATCTTGTGCTTGGTTTTGTCGAACTTCTGTTTGGTAATGGTTACTTTTACGTCCTTATCATCAAAAATAAC